>CAZOUC010000178.1:0-4353 GCA_964582825.1 uncultured Enterobacteriaceae bacterium
CGGCCCGCTCGACGACGCCGAGATCGAAGCCCTTTCGCGCTGGCTGCAGAGTCCCAAGTGGAAACAGGCCTTCGCGGAACCTGCAGAGTACTGAATCGGTGTGCGCGCCTTGCCCCGGACCCGGGCACCTCGCCGCGACCGGGTGAGCTCATCGGCACGGCCGCCCGGCATGGCGGCTCGACCTTGAAGTCCTGTGTTTACTGGTACGCCGCTGCCGTAATGAACTCGCCGAAGGTTTCGCACCAGACGATGACGGTGTTGAAGTCCGACGGGTCGATACCCGGCGGCACGGCCACCAGGAACCCGTCGAAGGTCCGGACGTCCCCGACGAGCGCCATGCGGGGCTTGAGGCGCTCGAAGTGCGACTCGGTCTCGACGAATTCCGGCGACAGGTAGAGCTTGTAGTCCGGGCCGGGCGACAGCCTGCCCCGGTGTGAAATCGAGTCGTCTGCGATGAACACCTCACCTTCGCCCCAGTGCAGGGCGTCACTGTCCTCGAGATCGCGCCGGAATTCGGCCGAGTAACGGGCCACCTCGGCAACCGCCGACACGTCCGCCGGCGCAGGTCCTTCCGGTGCGATCAGGATCGGCAAGGCATAGATGCCCGCCGCGAAACCGATGCCCAGCGCGACGGCGTGGGTCACGACGGCAACGATGAGCTTGCGAGTGGTCAATCGAGGGACCTCCTGTCGTCTCGGAACGCAGTCGGGACTCAGTTGTGGATTTGCACCTTGATCGACCGGGTGGATTTGTCGTCCGCGGTCGCGAACGCCCGACCGACCTCGTCGAGCGCGAAGCTGTGCGTCACGATTGGCTCGATGAGGTCGGCGTGCCGGGCCGCCAGCGCTGCACCCACTGCGAAATCGCCCTGATCCGATTCGCGGCTGTAGCAGTTGGAGGCGGCCAGGGTCAGCTCCTTGAGGAACAAGCCGAGGCCGGGCAGGCGCGGCGATCCGGTAAACACGCCCAGCACGGAGATGCGGCCGCCGGTTCGAGCCATGCCGACCGCTTCCTCCAGGGTCTCGTTCGCGCCACCGACGGTTTCGACGACCACGTCCACGTACTGATCGCCGACCGCCGAGAGCAGCGACTCGGCACTGTCGAACACGCCGTCAGCGCCCAGTGCCCTGGCCAGTTCCTGCTGATGCGGGTGCCGGGCCGTGATCAGAACTTCGGCAGCGCCCGCCTGCCGAGCGGTGAGAATGCTGAGCAGACCGATGGTGCCCGCGCCGATGATGGCCACGCGGTCGCCGAGGCCGATCTGGCCGATGCGGGCGCCCCGCACGCATACCGCCATCGGCTCGGACAGACCGGCGCTGGCGCGCGCCAGCTTGTCGGGCAGCCGGTGCACCAGCGCCTCCGGAACGCACACGTACTCGGCGAGACCACCGGGAAGGGCGATGCCAAACAACTGCGTGTCCGGGCAGAGGTTGGCCCGACCCACGTGGCACTGGTGGCATCCCCCGCAGCCCAGCACCGGCTCGACGGCGACGTGGGTCCCGGTCTCGATGGAGACAGAATCGCCGACGGCGTCAATCACGCCGCTGATTTCGTGGCCCGGACGCATACCCTGGGGATTGCCCAGCCCGCCGTGCATGATATGCAGGTCAGAACCGCAGATTCCCGCTGCAGTCACACCGATGCGTACCCAGCCCGAATCCAGGTCCGGCAGATCGCATTCCAGAATCTCCAAAGACCCGCCGTCGCCGTACACCGCAGCCCTCATCGCTCTACGCTCCTGTGATTGGCCATTGCTTCGCCCTGGCAGATAACGCTCGGCGCCCGGCGAACTCCGATTGGTTTGGGTTCCTGTCTTGCATATTGACGACAGGCCCGTCCGATTGCCAGCAGTATGGTGCGGGCCCGTTCAGGCCCCAAGCGCCCAGGTCCGCTGGTGCAGGTGGTCGGTCAGTGCCTGACGTCCGCCGACCCCGGCCAGGGCGTCGTACGGGATCGGTTCACCGAGCGTGACCGTCATGGTCTGGTCGAAGCGGCGCCGTGTCTCGTGCAGCAGCAACGCCAGCCGCAGCGGCGCCGCGATGTGGCTGGCGACGTGGAACAAACGGCCGTTGCTGCCGTGAAAGAAGGTCGGCACCACCGTGGCCCGGCTGCTGCTGATCAGCTTGGCGGCGAAGGTCGTCCACGGCAGGTCGGCCAGCGCGCCGAAGCCGAAGCGGCCCCGCGTCGACACGCCCCCGGACGGAAACACCAGTACCGGGATATCCCGCTCGAGCGCACGCATCGCCAGCTGCTTCGCGCGGATGTTGCTGCGCCGCGCCTGCGCGCTGCCGCTGAAATCGATCGGCAGGAAGTAGGGCGCAAGATCGCGGTCCTGGCACAGCATGGCGTGGATCAGGATGCGGAAGTCACCACGCACCTGCTGCGCGAGATGGCAGAACGCCAGGCCGTCGGCGATGCCGAACGGGTGGTTGGCGACGAACACGAGCGGCCCCTGGCGCGGTATCGTGGCCAGGGGTGCGCCGCGCAGCTCGAGTCGGATGCGGGCGAGCTCCAGCGCGTCAGCGAAGAAGCGGGAAGCATCGCTCGATTCCTGCTTGAGGCGTCGATACAGCCCCTGCAGGCGACGACGGCCGCACAGGCGTTCGAGGGTGTCGAGCGTCACGCTGCGCGCCAGGGAGTCTTCCGGCTGCACGTAGGACACGCGCGGCGGATCGCGCAGGTAGCGCGCGAAGGCCTCGTCGACAGGTTCCGGCACAATGGCCGGCAATGGCGTGGCAGCGGTCATGTCAGGACCCTAGGTCGAAATTGTGACGGATTTGTGACCGCCGCCCGGCCTGTCAACCGATGGCGTGCCTGCAACGATACACCCTCCAGGCAATGAGGAGCAGCGTCGTGAACGACCGGGAAGACCCCCTCCGCCAGCTCGTCGAGCAGGCAGCCAGCGAGTACCGGAACCTGAGGTATCGGGGACCCGTTCCGGTGATCGAGCCGAAACCGGCCTTTGGACTGCGGCGAGCACTGTGGCCGGCCATGGCGACCGCAGCCGCGCTGCTGCTGGTGCTGTGGCCGCCGGCACAGCAGGCGCCGGACAGCGGGTCCGCGACCGACCTCCCCGCCCCGACCGCTTTCGAGTGGCGTCAGCCGGGACCGCCCGGCAGCCTGTCTGCGGCGGCACGCGTGGCCCGGCAGGGTATCGACGGCGCCGGACGTCCCGAACTGCGCCTCCCGCCTCCGCCATCCCTGCCGGCGTCGCCGCGGCCGCAGGCTGGATGAATGGAGCTCGAAGACGACTTCGAGCTGGCCAACCGCGCCGGACGCGATCCGGACGCCTTCGCCGAATTGTTCCGTCGCCACCGCCACTACGTCTATCGCCTGGCCTACGGCCTTGTCGGTGACGCGCCGACCGCCGAAGACCTGTGCCAGTCCGTGTTCCTGCAGATCGCCCGGCGCCGCCGGCCCCTTTTGCGCCGCGCCGCGTTCCGCACCTGGCTGTACACCGTCACCGTCAACGCCACCCGCAGCGAGTGGCGACGGCGCCAGCGGCGCCAAGAACCGCTCGACGAGCACGAGATCGTCGACGCCGGGGGCAGCCGTCGCGCCGAACGCGACTCGGAGCTGGGGCAGCTGCTGCGCGCCCTGGAACGGCTGCCGACGCGCCAGCGCGAAGCGCTGGTGCTGCGCCACCTCGAGGGCCTGTCGACCGAGGAGACCGCCCGCGCGATGGGCTGCTCCACCGGCAGCGTCAAGACCCATCTCAGCCGGGCCATGCAGGCCCTGCGCGAGATTCTCCGACCCGGTCAACCGAATGCGGCCGCGCCGGGTTTCATCCGAGACACCGTGACCTGAGGAGTTATTCCGATGAAAAATGTGCTTGTACCCCTGCTGCTGAGCGGCGCCCTGGCCCTGCCGGCCGCGGCCCGGGCCGACGACGAGGCGGAACGCTTCATCGGCCTGATGTCGCAGTACCTCGACCTGTCCGAGCAGGTCGTCTCGATCGCGTCGTCGCCCGAGAACGCGATGCACCTGGCCATCGAGGGGATCGTCGAGATCTACGAGAAGCGCGGCGAAAAGGCCAAGGCGGTCGCCCCGCTCGAGGAGATTCTGCGCGGGTACCCGGACAACCAGACGGTGCGCAACCTGGTGCGCTTCAAGCTGAACGACATCTACAAGGAAACGGGCCGGACCGACCTGGCGCTCGAGCAGCTCAAGCTGGTCGCCGAGGAGAACCGCTGACGCTCAGGCGGCACCCTGCAGGGCCCGGCACAGCACCTCGCGGGTGCGTGCCGGGTCGATGACCGCATCGATCTCGAGGTGCGCGGCCGCCTCTGTGGCGCGGCCGCGCTCGTACATCTCGGCGACGAGCCGGTCGAACAGGGCCTGTCGCTCGGCCTC
>CAZOUC010000178.1:4363-5800 GCA_964582825.1 uncultured Enterobacteriaceae bacterium
TCTGCAGATGATCTCGCTGCACCTCGACAATCAGTCGCTCGGCCTCGTCGGACACCGCGTCGAGCTCCTTGCGAAAGCCCAGCCGCACCGCACCTTCCAGGCCCATACCGCCGAACTCGCCGGAGGGCCAGGCCACCGCGTAGTACGGCGCGGCGAAGCTGCCGCCGGTCATCGCCATCGCGCCGAGCCCGTAGCCCTTGCGCAGGAACACCGCCAGCAGCGGCACCGTCAGGCGCGCCCCGCGGTTGAACAGCTGCGACATCACCCGCACCGCACCCTGCGCCTCGCTGTCGGGACCGACCATGAAGCCCGGCGTGTCGACCAGCGACACGACCGGCAGGCCGAAGCGGTCGCACAGGTCGAGGAAATCGGTCGCCTTGGCCGCACCGTCGACGTCCACGGCGCCGCCGAGAACCCGGCAGTTGTTGGCGAGCAGACCCACCGGGCGCCCCTCGAGGCGCAGCAGCCCGGTGACCAGACCCGGCGCGAATCCGGCGCGCAGTTCCAGCCAGCTGTCGCGGTCGGCCAGGCGGCTGATGACCTCGTGCACCTTGTACGGAAACCGCCGGTCCTCGGGCACGACCTCGCGCAGCGGCTCCTGCGCCTCGCTGTCCCAGTCCGCCACCCGGCCCTGGAGGTAGCCCAGCACCTGCCGGGCCAGGCGCGTTGCCTGCGCCTCGTTCTCGGCCAGCAGGTCGATGACGCCGTTGCGCAGCTGCGTGCTGCTCGGCCCGATGTCCTGCGGATCGAATCGGCCGAGCCCGCCCCCCTCGATCATCGCCGGCCCGGCCATGCCGATCCAGGAGCGGCGCGTCGCGATGCGCACGTCGGCAGCGCCGAACAGCGCCGCGTTGCCGGCGAAGCAGTAGCCGTTGTTGACGGCGATGCGCGGTACCCGACCGCCGAGCGCGGCCCAGCGCGCGAAGGTCGGCACGTTGAGCCCGGCGATCTGGGTGCTGACGTCCGTGTCGCCGGGCCGCCCGCCCCCGCCCTCGGTGTACAGCACCACCGGCAGGGACTCGCGCGCGGCGAGCTCGAACAGGCGGTCCAGCTTCTGGTGGTGAAAATAGCCCTGGGTGCCGGCCAGCACCGTGTAGTCGTAGATGCCCACGGCAACGCGCGCGCCTTCGGCGCCGAACAGCGCGCTGTTGATGGTCGCGAGGCCGGTGATCACGCCGTCGGCGGCGGTCTCGGTCTGCAGTTCCTCGTAGGCCCGACGGCTGCGCTGGGCGGCGACGGCAAGCTGGCCGTACTCGAGAAAGGAGTCCGCATCGACCAGGTCGTTCAGGTTTTCGCGCGCCGTGCGGCAGCCCTTGTCGTGGCGCCGCGCGGCGGCCTCGGTACGCACCTCATCCAGGGTATTGGCGAGGCGCCGCTCGAGCGCCCCCAGGTCATCCCGCTCGCCGCTGTTCATGTCGCTCCCAATCGTTTCCGGTA
>CAZOUC010000179.1:0-5799 GCA_964582825.1 uncultured Enterobacteriaceae bacterium
CACCCGCTGCCCGCACGCCATCGACCGCTGCGCCGCCGAGGTGCCGGCGCTCGAGAAGCGTCAGGGCCGCTACTTCGCCTGCATCCGCGCCGGCGAGATCTGAATCGTGCCCCTCGGCATCGGCCGTTGCCTTGCCGTACCCCTGCTCTTCGGCCTCGCACTGGCGCCGCCGGCCCACGGCAGCGATGACGCCGAGGCCTGGCGCGAGCTGATGCGCAGCGACCGGTCCGGCTTTGCCCTGCCGGACCCGGACCGACCCGTCGATCTGCCCGGCGATCACGCTGCCCACCCCGACTTCGCCCTGGAGTGGTGGTACCTGACCGCGAACCTGCGCGACTCCGCAGGGCGCCGTTACGGCCTGCAGTGGACCCTGTTCCGCACCCGCATCAGTCCGGAGGACGGCACGGGCTGGCAGAGCCCGCAGCTGTACCTCGCCCACGCGGCGCTCGGCAGCGCCGAACGGCACCTGAGCGACGAGAAGTGGGCGCGCGGCGACGTGGGTATTGCTGGCGTCAAGGCACAGCCCTTCACCGCCTGGATCGACGACTGGCGCTGGACCGGGACCGGGCCCGCGCCGTTCCCGGGTCGACTGCTGTTCGACGTCGACGGCCACGCCGTCGACCTGGTGCTGGAGGCTGACGGGCCGTACGTGCTGCAGGGACGCGACGGCTTCAGCCTGAAGAACCGTGACGGCACCCTCGCCTCACACTACTTCAGCCAACCCTTCGTCCGGGTCAGCGGCCGCATCGAAACCGCTGGCGAGACCGTGCCGGTCAGCGGCCAGGCCTGGTTCGACCGCGAGTGGAGCTCGTCCTTTCTCGGCGACGAGGAACTCGGCTGGGACTGGTTCGCCCTGCACCTCGACGACGGCAGCAAGCTGATGCTGTTCCAGGTGCGCAGCGAGGACCGGCAGGCCTATCGGCACGCCCACTGGATCGCCGCCGACGGCGGCGGGCGCCAGCTCGACCACGGCATCGAACTGACCGTCACCGACGAAGCACGCATCGAGGGCGCGACCTACCCGGTCGCCTGGCGCCTGCGCATCCCGGCCTGGCAGATCGATCTGCAGAGCCGGCCCCTGCGCCGCGACAGCCTCAACCGCCTCGGCATCCGCTACTGGGAGGGCGCCATCGAGGTCAGCGGCTCCCACCGCGGCGAGGGATTTCTCGAGATGACCGGCTACTGAGCGGCCGCGTTGATCAGGCGAAGTTGTCCGGGTGGAACATGCCGCCGCCGGAGATCGTCTGGCCGCCGTCGCAGTACAGGATCGAGCCGTTGACGTACGCGCCCGCCTCGGAAGCCAGGAACAGCACCATGTCGGCGATGTCGCGGGTCGTGCCGAACCGACGCAGCGGTACCGCGCGCAGCCCCGCCTCGCGCAGTTCCTCCGTCACCAGCAGGCGCTCGACACCTTCGGTGTTCTCGATCGGCCCCGGCACCACCGCGTTGACGCGAATGCCGTGCACGCCCCACTCGTACGCCAGGGCCTTGGTGAGCATGTCGACCCCGGCTTTGGCCGCGCAGACGTGGGCCTGTCCCCAGAACGGTACCGCGGCCTGCGGCGCCGAGATGTTGACGAAGGCGGCGCCCGGCTTGCGGCAGCGGTCGAAGGCCGCGCGCAGCACGTGGAAGGTGCCCAACAGGTCGATGTCGACCACCGCGCGGAACGCGTTCGACGACAACTGTTCGGCGGGACACAGAAAGTTACCAGCGGCGCCGGAGACCACGATGTCGAGCAGCCCGAACCGTTCGTGGCAGGCCTGCAGGGCCTCGTTGACGGCCTCGAAGTCACGCACGTCTGCGGCGTGTCCCGCCGCCTCGCCACCGCTGCTGGCCGCCCGCAGGTGCGCTACGGCGGTATCGACGCGCTCCGGGTTGCGGCTCAGCACGGTGACGTTGGCACCGTGCGCGATCAGCTGCTCGGCGATGCCCAGGTTGATGCCGCTGGTACCCCCGGCGACGAAGGCATTGCTGCCGGCCAGCAGGTCCGGTCGAAAACTGTCCATCTCTGTCTCCGAAACACTCGACGATTGGGGCATCATACCGGCTGCATCAGCGGGGTACCGAATTACCGGCCGCCGGAGCCGGCGGCGCGGTGGAGCCGAACGGCCGACGAGGTGAGCATGCCCGAGGAGTATCTCAACGCCGAACGGGGCGACCGGCCGTGGTCAGGGCGCTCGGAGGTCCATGCCACGCGGGGAATCGCGGCGACCAGCGAGCCGACCGCGACCGGCGTCGCCGTCGACGTGCTGCGACGCGGCGGCAGCGCGGTCGACGCGGCCATTGCCGCCAACGCCGTGCTCGGACTTGCCGAGCCGACCGGCGGTGGCATCGGCGGCGACCTGTTCGCCCTGGTGTGGGAGCAGGACGCAGCCCGCCTTTACGGTCTCAACGGCAGCGGCCGCGCGCCGCGCCGCCTCACCCGACAGCGCCTCGCGGAACTCGGGCTGGACCACATTCCGGCCACCGGTCCGCTGCCGGTCTCGGTGCCCGGCTGCGTCGACGCCTGGTTTGCCTTGCACGGCCGCTTCGGCCGTCTGCCGATGCGCGACCTGCTGCAACCGGCCATCGACTACGCGCGCGAGGGTATCGTGATCGGCGAAGTCGTTGCCGAGCAGTGGCAGCGCAATGCCGCGTTGCTCCGGGACTTTCCAGGATTCGCTGACGTGTTCATGCCCGGCGGTCGGGCCCCGCGCAAGGGCGAACGGTTCCGCAATCCGGACCTGGCAACGACGCTCGAGGCCGTCGCAGCCGGCGGTCGCGACGCGTTCTACCTCGGCCCGGTCGCCGAACGCATCGCCGCCTACCTCGCCGAACAGGGCGGCTGTCTCGACGCCGCTGACCTGGCCGCGCACCGCTCCGAGTGGGTCGAACCGCTGTCGACCGACTACCGCGGCTACCGGGTGTGGCAACTGCCGCCGAACGGCCAGGGCGTCGCGGTCCTCCAGTTGCTCAACATCCTCGGCCACTTCGACCTCGCCCGTGACGGCTTCGCCGCAGCGCGCAGCGTGCACCGCATGCTCGAAGCCACGAAGCTGGTGTACGCCGACCGCGCCATGCACTATGCCGACCCGGCGTTTCACGACACGCCATTGGAGTGGCTGCTGAGCAGGGAGTACGCCGCCGGGCGTGCGGCGCTGATCGACGACGGCCGGGCCGCCGAACGGGCACCGGCCGGCATGGCGCCGCTGGCGGCCGACACGGTGTACCTCACCGTGGCCGACGAGCAGCGCAACATGGTTTCACTGATCCAGAGCAACTACCGCGGGATGGGCTCCGGCATGACGCCACCCGGACTCGGCTTCGTGTTGCAGGACCGCGGCATGTCATTCAGCCTCGACCCGGCGCAGGCCAACGTGCTCGAGCCCGGCAAGCGCCCCTTCCACACCATCATTCCGGGTTTCGTGACGCACCGGGGCCGGGCCTGGTTCAGCTTCGGGGTGATGGGTGGCGCGATGCAGCCACAGGGTCAGCTGCAGATACTCAGCAACCTGCTCGACCACGGCATGAACGCGCAGCAGGCCGGCGACGCGCCGCGCTGGCGCCTCGACGGCACCGACGAACCGACCGGCGAGCGTATGTCCGACGGCGGCCTCGTCCAGCTCGAAGCCGGCTTCGACCCGGGCCTGCGCGATGCGCTGGCCGCGCTCGGCCATCGCCTCGGCTCGGACCGCCAGGGCTTCGGCGGCTACCAGGGCATCCGCTACGACGCCGCACAGGACGCCTACGCCGCCGCGACCGAAGCGCGCAAGGACGGCCAGGCTGCGGGCTACTGAACCGGGGCTCGGACTGATGGCCCTTTTGCCCTACACTACCGCGCTGGCAGGTTTCGCGGTACCGGACAGCCATGACCAAACCGAGATCCAGTCGAGCGCGGCAGTGGCGCGCCGGTATCGCCCTGATCGGCGGCCTGCTGCTCGGTGCGTGCGCCACGACGCCGCCCACCGAGCAGACCTGGCCCGCCTCGGCGCCGCCGCTCGAGCACTTCGAACGTGTCTACGCGGCGGACCCGGCCAACCAGGCGGTCCAGTCGCGCGACGAGTACCTGGTCTGGATCGTGCGCTTCTACGAAGGCTGGGAACTGTATCGCCAGGGCTGGCAGGACGTGACGCGGGAAGTGCTCGAGGCCGTGGCGGATTCCCCCGATCGCGCCTACGTACAGAGCGCGATGGCCCGGCTCGGCAAGCGCATCTCGGCCGAGTGGGCCAAGGATTCACGGGACCGGCGTATCCGGACACCGACCGTGGTGGCCTGGGGCACGGCGCTGCAGCACAGCGTGCAGCAAGCCGAGGTCGCGGACCTGGTGCGTCGCGTCGAGGCGGACGTCACCGATCTGCTGGCGGGCCGGCTCGATCCGCGGGAGATTCGTTTTGAGCGATACTATCCGGAATCCGACGACGGTGACTTTTTCTGAACGGGTTGAAGACGGACTCCGGTCCCGCCAGTGCGCTACCGAGCAAGCCGGAGCTGCCCTGTCTGCCGTCCGGACAGGGGAAATACCGAGTCTTGCCTGAGACAACTACTCCAAGGTCGGGGCGGCACACATGACCGCGCCGGCCGCCTCGCAGCGATCCATCCAGCGGCGCCTGCTGCCGCCGCTGCTCGCCCTGCTCCTGCTGCTGCTCGCGGTGTTCTGGTTCGCGCTGCAGAGCCTGAACCGTCAGCACATCGAACTCGAGTCACGGCAGCAGTCGGACAGCGTCGTGGCGGCGTTCCGACTGCTGCGCAACGAGCGCGTCGACGCGATGGCCCTGGCGATGCAGGCTTTTATCGGCATGGACCCGCAGCTGGTGGAACTGCTCGAGGCGCGCGACCGGCAGCAACTGTACATCGACTATCAGCCCGCCTGGGGCCTGCTGCGCCGCTACCTCGGTGTCACGCACTTCTACTTCCACCTGCCCGACCGGCGCAACCTGCTGCGCATGCACAATCCCGACCTCCACGGCGACCTGGTCGAGCGCAGCTCGCTGGTCGAGGCGGCTCGCCGGTGGGAACCGGTCAACGACATCGAGTTCGGCGCCACGGGAACCTTGACCCTGCGCGCGGTGCAGCCGGTCTTTCCCGTCATCCCGGTGCCGGAACCCCAGCAGCGCATGGGTTTCATCGAACTCGGTATCGAGGTCGAAGACCTGCTGGCCGCGCTGCGCGCGCGCCTGGCACCCGACCAGGCCTTCGAGTACCTCGTGCTGCTGCCCCGGTCCGCGACGCCTGAAGCAGGCGCCACCGTGGCGCGCGATGCCGGCGGCGACACGCCGATGGTGCCGACGATCGCCTCGCCGGACTTCCCGAAGGCGCTGGTCGCGCCGGTACTGACACGCCTGCAGGACACGGGCACAGCCTGGGCGGTCGATACGCCCTTCGAGATCGAACTCGACGGTCGGCACTGGCTGACGACCCGCATCGCGATCGATCCGGCGCGTCCGGAACTGACCCTGCTGACCGCCCAGGACATCAGTGGCCTGTACCGGATCGTCACAACGATCACGCTGACCGCCTACGGCGGCGCCGCGGTGCTCTGTATCCTGCTGCTGGCGGGCTTCTACCAGGCGCTGCGCCGCGTCAACCTGGTGCTCGAGGCGCAGCGGCAGGAGCTGTCGGCGACCACGGAACGCCTCGACATGGCCCTGTCCGTGGCCAACGACGGCATCTGGGACTGGTACCTGCCCGACAACCGGGTGATGTTCGACGACCGTTACTACACGCTGGCGGGCTACAACCCCGGAGACTTCCCGGCCGATTACGAGGAATTCGTCCGACGCATGCACCCCGAGGACTACCCGCGGGTGCGCGCCGCCATCG
>CAZOUC010000180.1:0-5782 GCA_964582825.1 uncultured Enterobacteriaceae bacterium
ACACCCGCTGCGGCGGTGGGCCATTCCTCGGGCCTGTCGTTGAATACCTGCTGGTCGGGCGTATCGAGGGCGACGACGCGCATCCGGTTCTCGGTCAGCGTGCCGGTCTTGTCGACACAGAGCACGTCGATGGTGCCGAGGTTTTCGATCGCGTCCATGCGCCGCGCCAGCACGCCCTTCTCGCGCATGCGGCGGATGCCGATCGACAACAGGCTGTTGGAAATGGCGGGCAGACCCTCCGGCACCGCCGCGACGGCGAGCGAAATCGCCGTATTGAGCATGGCCAGGCGCGGCTGGCCGCGCATCACGCCGGCGACGAACACCAGGGCGCAGATGCCCGAACTGTACAGCGCCAGCTGCGTGCTCATCTTCGCCAGGCGCTGCTGCATCGGCGTCATCGGCTGTTCCGCGCCCGAGGCCAGGGACTGAATGCGCCCCAGTTCGGTGGCGTTGCCGATCTCGGTGACGACCGCGCGCCCGTCGCCACCGCTGACGGTGGTTCCGAGGTGCACCATGTTGTGCCGGTCCGCCAGGGTCCGCGGCTCGGCCGACTCCTCGGCCTTCTTCTTGACCGGCAGGCTCTCGCCGGTCAGCGCGCTTTCGTCGACGGTCAGGTGGTGCGCCTTGACCAGACGCGCGTCGGCCGGCAGGCGCACGCCGGGTTCGAGCAGCAGGATGTCGCCTCGTACGACCTCCTCGGCGTCGATCCTGATCGGCTTGCCGTCGCGCAGGACGCGCACGCGCTGGCCCTCGATCTGCGCCAGGCTGGCGATCGTTTCCTCGGCCTGGCGCTCGGTCAGGAACCCGATGGTGGCGTTGGCGCCCACCACGACGGCAATGATCGCCGCGTCGACCGGTGCCGCCGTCAGCAGGGCGATGGCCGCCGACACGCCCAGCATCGCCACCGGCGCCGAATTGAACTGCTCGATCAGGATCTGCCAGTCGCTGCGCCGCTCCATCTTGCTCAGCAGATTCGGCCCGTCCCGGGCCAGACGGCGCGCGGCTTCCTCCGGGCTCAGGCCCTCGATGCTGGCGCCGAGGCGCTCGATCACCTGCGCCAGTTCGAGCAGGTGCCAGTCTTCGCCGTCGCCGGCCGCGGCCGGCTCGGGCCGCGGCGCGTTGCGGCGCGGTGGTGACGCCGTCGACCGGCCCGTTCGTGGCCCGGCGGCTGCGGTGTCGTCGCGCAGGCGAAAAGCGCCCAGCGCGCTCAGCAGCGCCGGCAGGTCGGTCTGGGTGGCCGGGTCGTCGTAGCGGATGGTCAGCGACGCGGCGCGTGGATTACAGCGGGTCTCGCGGATCCCGGCTTGCAGTCGCAGGCGGCCGAGCTGTGCGGCGATGCCCGGATCGTGCCGCATGGCCGGAATCTGCAGGCGGTCACGCAGCGGCAGGCGATGCACGAGACGCACGGCAATCGGCTCCGCGCCGGATGTGTCGCCGTCAGCGCGCGCCGACCGGAAATCTTCTACACGCCCCATCGCGCCACTGTATAGGAACGCGCGGAGTTTTTCCGCTGCGCCAGATCAAGAGGGCAGGTCCGACCGGCGAACGCGGCTTGCCGCAGACTCTCAGGCGAAGGTGTCGATGCGACTACCCGTCCCTGCCGCCGGCGTCGCGCCGGCCTCGAGCGATCGGGCCGGAGCCTCGACCGGTGCGAAGGCGGCCACGGCGCGCGGCCCGGTACGCGGTGGCGACGGGCGGTCTTCCGGCGGCAGAGCCGACCGCTGCGATCGGTCGTTGTCGGCTTCGGCGAAACGGTCCGCGGTGCTGCTGGCAATCGAGACGATGTTGCTGGTAAGACTGACTGGCATGGCACTCCTCCTGACAGGACGTCAGTGTACGAGGCAGCCATGACCCGCTCAGGGCGGGAATGTTACAGGGCAGAGTAGCGGACTCAGAATTCCTCCCAGTCCTCGCTGTCGGCGGGCGCCTGGCGCGGCTGTGGTACCGGTCGTGCCGTCGGCCGCGGTGCCGCCGGCACGGTGGCCGCGGCCCGCTGCTGTGCCAGCGCCGGGGTCCGCTGCGGCGCGATTCCGCCCGCCGCTGCCGGGTCGCGGCGCGGCGCCGGCGCGGCGACCTCCTGGTTCGACACCCGGAAGTAAGCCACCCGCTTTGCCAGTTCCATGGCCTGCTCCTCGAGGGCCTTGGCACCGGCCGCCGCCTGTTCGACCAGGGCCGCGTTCTGCTGGGTCATTTCGTCCATGTTCATCACGGCGCGGTTGACCTGGTCGATGCCGTCGCTTTGCTCCTGGCTGGCCGCGGCGATCTCGGAGACGATGTCCGAGACTTTCTTGACCGACACCACGATCTCCTGCAGCGTCGCACCGGATTCGTCGACCAGGCGAGAACCCGAGTCGACCTTCGTGACCGAGTCCTGGATCAGCTGCTTGATTTCCCGGGCCGCGTCGGCCGAGCGCTGCGCCAGGTTGCGGACTTCCGAAGCCACCACGGCGAACCCGCGGCCCTGTTCGCCGGCACGGGCCGCTTCGACCGCGGCGTTCAGGGCCAGCAGGTTGGTCTGGAAAGCGATCTCGTCGACGACGCCGATGATGTCGGCGATGCGCGCGCTGGCGGCATTGATCTCGCCCATGGCGTCGACCGCGCCGGCCACCACGCGCCCGCCCTGCTCGGCCTGCTCGCGGGCCGCGTTGGCGAGCTGGTTGGCCTGCCGGGCGTTGTCGGCGTTCTGCCGCACTGTCGAGGTCATCTCGTCCATGCTCGAGGCGGTCTGCTCCAGGCTCGCCGCCTGCTGCTCGGTGCGCTCGGAGAGGTCCGTATTGCCGGCGCTGATCTCCTGGGCGCCCGCGGTCAGTGTTGCCGACTTGGTGCGGATGTCGCTGACGATGTCGCGCAGGCGATCGTTCATGTCCGCCAGCGCGTGCAGCAGCTGGCCGATCTCGTCCTTGCGGTCGACGCGCAGGTCGTGGCCCAGGTCGCCCTGGGCAATCTGCGCACAGTACTGCGCGGCCTCCCGGATCGGCGTCGCGACGCGCTGGATCAGGCGCAGGAATGCGAACACGATGACGCCCGCGGTGACGAACAGCATGACCAGCATGATCGAACTGGCCAGTCTGCGCTGCGCCTGCGCCGCCGCCGAGCTGGCATCGGCACGCGTCTCGGCCGCCGCGATCAGGCCCATCAGCACCGGCATGACGTCCACCGCGTGCTGGCTGAAGCTGGCGACCAGGTCGTCGATCTGCAGGCGCTGCCCGGCGTAGTCGGCAAAGCCCTTTTCGTAGTCGACGAACTTCTGCGCCAGCATCGCCCGCGTGTCCGCGTCGAAACCCGAATCGCCCAACAGGCCGCGAAAGGTCGCCATTTCACCGGCGTGCCGGTCGATGTACTTCGGGTCGCCGCGGATGATGAAATCCTTCTCGTGACGGCGCAGCATCAGCATCGACGCGACCATCTCCGCCGGCGCCCCCAGTTCGCTGAGGTTGCCCTCGGCGGACCTCACCGCGCCGCGCATCGCCCCGCGCAGGCCGATATTCTCGTTCAGGCCCATGGTCTTCTCGGCCTCGATCAGCTCGCCGAAGCCGTTCACGTACAGCGCCTTCAGACGGGCGATCTGCGGCAGGTACTCGTCGAATTCGGGCTCCCCGGCCGCGGCGGCGCTGATGCCCTCGAACAGGGCGTCGTTCCGGGCGCTGATCTCCGCATGCTGCTCGACGTACTGCAGGTCCTTGGTGTTCAGGAACAGGCGCTCCTGGCCGCGCGCGCGGGCGAGGCCGCCGAGCAGGCGATAGCCGTCGAGGCGGATCGCTGCGAAACGCTTGTAGTCTTCCTGCGCCCGGTCCTGCGCCGCCTGCAGCTGCAGGTACACGACCATGACCACCAGGTTGCCGACCACGACCACGCCGCCCCAGAACAGCATCACCTGGCGCAACGACATGTTGCGGATGGACTGGATCATCGGCGCTCCCCTGAGCCTGTCGGGACCGGCCGCGCGCTGCGCTGGCGGTCCGAGCCCGGCGGATTATAGATGGCCGCCGGGAAAAATCCGCCGGCATGGAGAATTCCGAGGAAATTACTGAGGGAATGTTGCAGTTGTTCGTCAAACGGATTGACGACGCGTGACGGGGGGTTGCCGTCTCGCTCATTTCTTTATCGCGGGGAAGCGGCGCGAACTTATAACGAATTAATCTTACGTTATTGGTTCAGACCCGTAGTCGATAAAGAGAGGCGCCTTTAGACTCAAAGGCGCTATTGAGCGGGCACAGACCTTGCTTGTGTGTCTCGCTGGTTCAGCACGTATCAACCGGTGATTGTTGTTTCAAAAGGGGAAGCCAATGAACGAAGCAGAGAAGAGCATGCTGTGGCGGCGCCTGGCCGCGGGTATCGCTTTGTCGATGGGCGTGGCCGTTTCGCCGCAAATGCTCGCCCAGGACGCGGACGAGGACGAGTCCGACGAGCCGCAGGTGCAGGAGCAGATGGTCGAGGAAGTGATCGTCACCGGTTCGCGCCTGCGCCGCGACACCTACAGCAGCATCGCGCCGCTGCAGGTCATCACCGCCGACGTCTCCCGCGAAGCGGGCCTGATCGACGCCGGTGACATCCTGCAGGACAGCACCGCCTCGACCGGCCAGCAGATCGACCTGACCTTCCAGGGCTTTGTACTCGACAACGGCCCGGGCTCGACCACCGTCAGCCTGCGCGGCCTCGGTGAAAACCGTACCCTGGTACTGATCAACGGCCGTCGACTGGCACCCGGTGGCGCCGAGGGCGCGCCGTTCGCCCCCAACCTGAGCCTTGTCCCCGCCTCGCTGGTACAGCAGTACGACATCCTGCTCGACGGCGCCTCGTCGATCTACGGCTCCGACGCCATCGCCGGCGTGGCCAACGTCATCATGCGCCAGGATTTCGACGGCTTCGAGATCGACGCCTTCACGCGCGTACCCGAACACTCCGGTGGCGAAGACAATGTGCTGGCATTGACCTGGGGCCGCAACTTCGACCGCGGCTTCATCGGTATCGGCGCCGAGTTCGCCCGCCAGGAGCGCGCCGCGCGCAAGGACCGCCCCTGGACGGCCGGCTGCGCCCGCGACATCGAAGAAGCCGGCGACGGAACGATCCGTGATCAGACCCTGATCTACAGCCGCCCGGATCTGTACAACATGGAATGGGACGACTGCGCGTTCGGCACCCTGACCTCGCGCGTCTTCCTTGAAGAAACCGCCTTCGCCGGCTCGATCTACCCGACCCCGGGCTTCAGCAACGGCGGCTGGGGCAACTGGTCCGAGTCCAGCGTCGGCAACTACGGCGTCGACGGCGACGGCGACGGCCGCACCGACATCGGCTCCTTCCGCGACTACGACCTCAACGGCAAGGAAGTCGAGCAGAACGCCGACTTCATACCGCAGAGCCAGGGTCTGAGCATCATGACCTACGGCGAGTACACCTTCGAAGGCGACATGAACCTGACGCCCTACTACGAGGTGCTGTACACCGACTACGAGTTCTCGAGCATCGGCGACAACGGCCAGTTCTTCCCGACGGTGCCGGCCAACAACCCGTTCAACCTGTGCAACCCGAACGCGCCGGGCGGCGTCGACTGCGGCCTCGCCGAAGACGAGATGTTCCTGAACCCGGGCTACCGCGAGGCGTTCAGCAGCAACTTCGAGGGTCTGTGCGCACAGTTCGGCATTCCCAAGGACTTCTGCATGCCGGAGACCTTCGGCCTGTTCAACGGACCGCTCGGGGCAACGGCCACGCAGCCGATCGTCTCCGTACGCGGCGACCGCACCGACGTCGAGGTGCAGGGCGAGCAGATCCGTTTCGTCGCGGG
>CAZOUC010000181.1:0-5775 GCA_964582825.1 uncultured Enterobacteriaceae bacterium
GCCCCGCTGCGTCGCCGGCGGCGGCCTCGATGCGACGCAGCGCCTCGCGGAGGTCCTCGTCGCCGGTGGCGATGGACAGGCGCAGAAAGTGCTGCCCTTCGCTGTCGAGCTGGCAGAAGGAGCGCCTGTCCATCGTCGCTACCTGGTAGCGGTGCAGCAGGAACAGCTGAAACAGCGTTGCCGGGCTCGAGTCGCGGCGCACGTCCTCGGGCAGCGCCGCGAACGCGTCCTCGAGGCCGAGGCGGTCGACCACGCCGCTGATGTTCGGATAGGCGTAGAAGGCGCCCTTCGGCAGCTGGCAGCGGATGCCATCGATCGCGTTCAAGCCGTCGATGACGAAATCCCGGCGGCGCTGGAACGCCTCGACCATCCCGGCAATGGCGACGTCACTCTCCGGCGATTCGAGCGCGGCGACGGTGCCGACCTGGTTGTAGGGGGGAATACTCGCGAAGTAGTTGATGTTGAGATTGCGCGCGACCTTGGCCTCGGCCACGGTCGGGTACGCCGCCCAGCCGACGCGGCCCCCGGTCCAGGCGTAGGTCTTCGACACCGCCGAGGCGATGATGGTGCGCTCGGCCATGCCCGGCAGCGAGGCGATCGACAGGTGCCGTTCGCCGTCGAAGACGATCGCCTCGTAGGCTTCGTCCGAGTAAACGCGGACGTGGGAGGGCGTTCGTTCCAGGATCAGTTCCGCCAGATCCGTGAGCTGTTCCCGGCTCGCCACGCCGCCGGTGGGGTTGGACGGAAAATTGAGATAGATGAGCTTGGTGCGGTCCGACAGCAGCGGTTCGAGCTCGTCGGCGGTCAGCGAGAAGCCGTGGTCTTCCTGCAGGTGGATCGGTACCGGCCGGGCGCCTACGTAGGGAATGTACGACTCGTAGAGCGGATAGCCCGGTGTCGGGTAGATGACCTCGTCACCGCGTTCGCAGTAGGTCTGCTGGGCGAAGCCGATCGACGGCCGCGCCCCCGGGAACACCACCACGCGCTCGGGGTCGATCTCGTCGAGACCGCGGTCGGCGGCGATCTTGCGGGCCAGTGCCGCGCGCAGCTCGGGCATGCCTTGCGGATCGCAGTAGGTCGTCTGGCCCGCCTCGATCGAGCCGATCACCGCGCGGGCGATGTGCTTCGGCAGCGGGAAATCGGGCTGGCCGAGGTTGCAGCGGATCACCCGCACTCCGTCCTGCTGCTCAACGGCCGCAATACGCGCGCCGAAACCGAACGCCGCTTCGGTGCCCATGCGCGTGACCCGGTCGGCGAACACGGTGGTGTGCCGCGGCAGTTCGGACGCCTTGCTCGCGTACGCGTTACGGACCTGCAGGATCATCGTTCGAGAACCTCCGGGTTGACCGGGTTGGCTGGTCGGGTGCCGCCGAGCACCGCAAGGGCGTTCTCGGCGGCCATCGTGCACATGCGGGTGCGGGTCTTGATCGATGCGCTGGCGATGTGCGGCGCGAGCACCACCCGGTCCTGCTGCAACAGCCCCTCGTGGACCGCCGGCTCCAGTTCGTAGACGTCCAGGCCCGCACCGGCGATGGCGCCGTCATCCAGCGCGGCGACCAGGGCCTCCTCGTCGACCACCGGGCCGCGTGCCGTGTTGACCAGGATCGCGTGTGCCGGCATCCAGCCCAGTTCGCGGGCGCCCACCGCGTGGCGGGTCTCCGGCGTCAGCGGCACGTGCACCGAGACGAAGTCCGATTCCCGGAACAGGGTCTCGCGGTCGACGTACTCGACGCCGAGACTCTGCTCTTCCGCGGGTTCGATCCGCGCCGCGTCGTGGTAGCGCACGCGCATGTCGAAGCCGCGGGCGCGGCGTGCCATGCTGCGGCCGATGCGGCCGAAGCCGAGAATCCCCAGGGTGTGGCCGTGGATGTCGTGGCCGCAGAGCATGTCGATTTCCCACTGGCGCCAGCGGCCCGCGCGCAGGAAGCGCTCCGCTTCGGTGACGCGGCGGGCGGCAGCCATCAGCAGGGCAAAGGCGAAATCCGCCGTGGTCTCGGTGAGCACACCGGGCGTGTTGGTGACCACGATGCCGCGTTCGGTGGCGGCGGCGACGTCGATATTGTCGAAGCCGACGGCGACGTTGGCGATGACCCTGAGGTCCGGTGCGGCATCCATCAACCCGGCGTCGACCGGGTCGGTGAGCTGGCAGATCAGGCCGTGCTTGTCGGCGATGGCGCTGCGCAGGCCTTCAGCGCCGAGACCATCGGCCGAATCGTGGTACTCGAGCTGGACCTGCGGCTCTAGCAGGTCGATCGCCGCCGGGTAGACGTGGCGGGACACGAGAAGTCGGGGGCGCATGCGGCACACCTGGTCCGGTCGCGATGCCCGGAGTCTACCGCCAGGCCACGGTGCGGAAACTTGGCACAGGTCAACGAAATCGGTTGCAGCTCGGTGACTTACGGTGAGGCACCCGAACCGGCGCAAGACCTGATCCGGCTCAATGAAACTCCCGGGGTGGGTGCGCACGATAGCGCGGAATCGGCTCCCGTCCCGGCACGGGGGTCTGGCCGTTCGCCGTTGCGGTCGATGCCGCGCGCACTGGGGGAGAACACTATGGCAATGGGTCTCGACGCTGAAACCCTGGAAATGGTTCTGGATTCGCTGCGGGACTTCGCCGAGCAGAAGCTGCCGGACTCGGCGCTGCTGAAATTCGATGAAGACGACGAGATGCCGCTGCAGATCGTTCAGGAGATGTGCGGTCCCGAGCTCGGCGTGCAGCTCCTGTTCCTGCCGGAGGTTTATGGCGGTATGGGCGGGGGCGCCTTCGACGTCTATCGTTTCTGCGAGGCCATGGCGCGCATCGACATCGGCGTGGCCACGGGCCTGCTGGCGACCTTTCTCGGCAGTGACCCGATCGTCGTCGGCGGCACCGAGGAGCAGAAACAGAAGTGGCTGGGACGCGTCGCCGAGGAAGGCGCCCTGGTCGCCTACGGCGCCACCGAGCCGCAGGCCGGCAGCGACCTGGCGATGCTGAAAACCACCGCGGTGCCGGTCGCCGAGGAGGACGGCAAGCCGACCCGGTACAAGCTCAACGGCCGCAAGCAGTGGATCAGCAACGGCGGTGTCGCCAGTATCTACACCATTCTCGCCAACGCGCCGGGCGGTCCGACCTGGTTCGTTCTCGACCGCGACACGCCGGGCTTCGCACACGAGAAGCCGGAAGAGAAGCACGGCATCCGCGCCAGCAACACGGCGGCCCTGACCCTCGACGACGTCGAGGTCAGCGCCGAACAGCTGATCGGTGGCGTCGAGGGGCAGGGCCTGGCGCAGGCGCAGGCGGTGTTCGGCTACACGCGGCTGATGGTTGCCGCGTTCGGTCTCGGCGGCGGCTGGGCCGCGCTCGACCGGGCCATTCCCTATTCCCAGGACCGCATCCAGGCCGGTACCCCGCTGTCGGAGAAAGAAGGGTACACGCACAAGCTGATCGTGCCGCACGTGATCGACCTGGAAGCCTCCCGCGCATTCATCGAGGAGACCGCGATGCTCCTCGACGACAGCGAGGAGAAGCTGATCACCGAGGGCGCGATCGCCAAGTACCTGGCCACCGAAGCCGGCAACCGGGCCGCCGACGCGTCGATCCAGGCGATGGGCGGCTACGGCTACACGCACGAGTACATGGTCGAGAAGATCAAGCGCGACGTGCGCATCACGACGATCTACGAGGGCACCTCGGAGATCATGGAAATGACCATCGGCCGGGATTTCTGGCAGCGCCACCTGAAGAGCCGCGGCAGCTACTTCCTCGACAGCGCCGCCCGCCTCGACGAGCTGCACGCCAGGCAGCCGGACGTCGGCGCCGGCATCGCCGCGCTGGCGCAGCGCGTGCTGGCGGCGGTGATGGAGCGCGGTCGCGTTGCACGCCTGACGCGGCACCAGCACTTCCTGTTCAGCGTCGGCGAATGGGCCGCCCAGGCCGAGGCCGCCGGCAGCATGGCGCGCCGTGCCACCCGGGCGCTGCACGGCGAATTGCCCGACAAGTCGGACAAGCGCTTCGACGGCCCGGCCCTGGCCGCGATCGCACGTGTGTACGCCCGCAACTGCGCGGTCCACTTCATGGAGCAGGGCCTGCGCTGGCTGCAGCAGGACGGCGACCCGGTCGGCCTCGACGGTCTGCAGGTCGAGGCCGTCTACCAGGCCCAGACGGGCCGGCTGGCGGATCTCGACCAGGTCGCGGACGCCGTGTACGGCCGCAGCCGCTGAACCGCATCACCCACTGATCTGAAGAGCCCCAGGAGGGGTCACATGGAAGAGACCGCAGACCGCGCGATCGCCATCGTCGGCGTCAGCGCCATTCTTCCCGACGCGCCAAGCGCCGGGGCGTTCTGGGACAACATCCGCAACAAGCGCTACAGCATCAGCGACGTGTCGCCGGAGCGCTGGGACCCGGCAAAGTACTACGACCCCGATCCGAAAGCCCCGGACAAGACCTACTCGAAGATCGGCGGCTGGGTGCGCGAGTTTCCCTGGGAACCGTACCAGTGGCGTCTGCCGATTCCGCCCAAGATCGCCGACGCGATGGACGACGGGCAGAAGTGGGCGATCGCCGCCGTGCACGCGCTGCTGGCCGACTACGGCGACGAGCAGCGCCCGCTGGACCGAGAGCGAACCGCGGTCATTCTCGGCACCGCGATGGGCGGCGAGTTGCACTACCAGACGGCGCTGCGCATCAGCTATCCCGAAATTGCCGCCGCGCTCGAAGCGACGCTGGCCTACCGCGATCTCGCCGCGGACCAGCGCCAGCGCCTCGACGCCGAGCTGAGGGGCCAGTTCGACGCGGCGCTGCCGCCGATCACCGAGGACACCATGCCGGGCGAGCTGGCCAACTGCATTGCCGGTCGCATCGCCAACCTGTTCAATTTCCAGGGGCCCAACTTCATCTGTGACGCCGCCTGCGCGTCGGCGCTGTCGGCGATCGACTCGGCCTACGAGGGTCTGATCACCGGTGAGTACGACGCCGCCGTGGTCGGCGGTGTCGACCGCAACATGGGCGCGTCCAGCTACGTGAAGTTCTGCAAGATCGGCGCGCTGTCGGCCACCGGTACGCGGCCCTACGCGGACGGCGCCGACGGTTTCGTGATGGGCGAAGGCGCGGCCCTGTTCATCCTCAAGCGCCTCGAAGACGCCGAGAAGAACGGCGACCGCATCTACGCGGTGCTGCGCGGAGTCGGCGGCGCGAGCGATGGCAAGGGTAAGGGCATCACGGCGCCGAACCCCAAGGGGCAGCGTCTCGCGATGCAGCGCGCCTGGCGCAACGCCGGCTGCGATCCGAAGACGGTGAGCCTGATCGAGGGGCACGGTACCTCGACCCGGGTCGGCGACGTGGTCGAGCTCGAGGCCCTGAACTCGGTATTCGGTGAATTCGGGCTGCCCCCGGGCAGCGTCGCCCTGGGTTCGGTCAAGTCGAACATCGGCCACCTGAAAAGCGCCGCGGGCGCCGCCGGATTGCTGAAGACGGTGATGGCCCTGCACCACAAGCTGCTGCCGCCGAGTCTGAACTTCGACAGGCCGAATCCGAACTTCGATTTTTCCGCTTCGCCGTTTGCGGTCAATACCGAGCTGCGCGACTGGGACGCACCGAAATACGGCGACGGCGTGCGCCGGGCGGGGCTCAGTGCGTTCGGATTCGGCGGCACCAATTTTCATGCGGTGCTGGAGGAATACGTGCCCGGTCGCCTCAAGCCCGGCAAGACGCAGATCTCGGTGCCGGCTGCCACCGCGGCCTCGGCGCAGGCGCCGACCGCCGTGTCCGGCAAGGCGGCGCCGGACGGCGCCCTG
>CAZOUC010000182.1:0-4423 GCA_964582825.1 uncultured Enterobacteriaceae bacterium
AGCCTCGGGCGACGCGCCGGCGGCGCGTCGGTGCAAGGATGAATCCTTGCCTACAGTCTCTGTTCCCGGGTCCCGGGGTCGTCCCCGGGACCGGCGGGCCGCTTATTTGCGACCGTATGTCTTCAGATTCGCCTTCTTCATCAGCGAGTCGTACTGGTGCGACATCAGGTGCGCCTGCACCTGGGACATGAAGTCCATCACCACCACGACCACGATCAGCAGGCTGGTGCCGCCGAGGTAGAAGGGCACGTTCCACATCACGACCAGGGCCTGCGGAAGCAGGCAGACGGCGGCGATGTACGCGGCGCCGAAGGTCGTCAGGCGGGTCAGCACGCCGTCGATGTAATTCGCGGTCTGTTCACCCGGCCGGATGCCCGGCACGTAGGCGCCGGAGCGCTTCAGGTTGTCCGCCACTTCCCGCGGGTTGAATACCAGCGCCGTGTAGAAGAAGCAGAAGAAGATGATCAGACCGGCGAACAGGATGATGTTCAGCGGCTGGCCCGGGCCGATCAGCAGCGCGAGGTCCTGCAGCCAGCTGACGCTTTCCGAGGACTGGCCGAACCACTGCGCGATCGACGCCGGGAACAGCAGAATACTGCTGGCGAAGATGGCCGGAATCACCCCGGCCATGTTCACTTTCAGCGGCAGGTGGCTGCTCTGCCCCTGCATCACGCGACGGCCGACCTGGCGCTTGGCGTAATTCACGGTGACGCGGCGCTGGCCTCGTTCGATACGCACGATGAAGAAAATCACGGCGATCGCGATCGCCAGGATCATCAGCATGACCAGGACGTTCAGCTCGCCCTGGCGCGCCTGCTCGAGGGTCTGGCCGAGGGCCGCCGGCAGGCCGGCGACGATGCCGGCGAAGATCAGCATCGAGATGCCGTTGCCGACACCGCGCTCGGTGATCTGCTCGCCGAGCCACATCATGAACATGGCGCCGGAGACCAGGGAGACGATCGATACAAACAGCACACCGGGTCCGGTCGCGAAGAACAGGCCCTGGGCCTGCATGCCGATCGACATGCCGGTGGCCTGCACCAGTGCCAGCAGCAGGGTTCCGTAGCGCGTGTACTGGGTGATCTTGCGCCGCCCCGCTTCGCCTTCCTTTTTCAGCTGCTCGAGCTGCGGCGTCACCGCGGTCATCAGCTGCATGATGATCGACGCGGAGATGTACGGCATCACACCGAGCGCGAGCACGCTCATGCGCTCGAGCGCGCCGCCCGAGAACATGTTGAACAGGCCGACGATGGTGCCCGCGTTCTGGTTGAACAGGGCCGCCAGCTGGTCCGGGTTGATGCCGGGCACCGGGATGTGGGTACCGAGGCGATAGACCAGGATGCCCAGGAACAGGAACCGCAGGCGAGTCCACAGTTCGCCGAGTCCTGACTGGTTTCCGAGTCCCGCTAAGGAGGCCATGACCTACTCCGACGCCCTTACTCTTCGACCGTGCCGCCGGCGGCTTCGATAGCCTCGCGCGCACCGCGGGTCACCGCGATGCCCTTCAGGGTCACGGGCTTCTCGATCTGGCCGGACTTGAACACGCGGGCGCGCGTCATGCTCTTGGTGATGACGTTGGCCGCTTTCAGCGCGTCCAGGTCGACGACGTCGCCGCTCACGTTGTTCAGCTCGGCCAGGCGCACCTGGGCCGTGCTGCGCGAGATCCGCGACGTGAAACCGTACTTCGGCAGGCGCTTCTGCAGGGGCATCTGGCCGCCCTCGAAGCCCGGCTTGACGGTACCGCCCGAACGCGATTTGAGTCCTTTGTGGCCACGGCCACAGGTCTTGCCGACGCCGCTGCCGATGCCGCGGCCGACGCGCTTGGCGGCGCGGCGGCTGCCGGCGGCCGGCTTGAGGCCGTTAAGGCTCAGCTTTTCGTTGCTCATCTCAGGCACCCTCGACAACGGTGACCAGGTAGTTGACCTTGTTGATCATGCCGCGAACGGCCGGCGTGTCCTCGACTTCGACGACATGCCCGATGCGGCGCAGACCCAGGCCGCGCACGCAGGCCTTGTGCGCCTTGAGGCGACCGGCGCTGGAGCGCACCTGCTTTACCTTGATCATCTTTTTGCTCATTGCTGCGTTTCCGCTTCTCTGCTGCGTTTCCGCGTCTCAATCGTCATTCCCGCGCGGGCGGGAATCCGGTTTTCAATCTGTCCCGTCCTGGATCCCCGCCTTCGCGGGGATGACGGGGTTCTATCCGCACCCCCGCTTGAGGGGATGCCGGGGTTCCTGTCCGCCCCCCTGATTCGAGGGAATGACGGGCCGTCAACCCGTGATCTCGGCCACCGTCTTGCCGCGTCGGGCGGCGACGTCTTCGGGTGACTGCAGCGCCTTCAGGGCGTTGAAGGTCGCGCGCACCACATTGACCGGGTTGGTCGAGCCGTAGCACTTCGCCAGAACGTTGCTGACGCCGGCGATCTCGAGCACGGCGCGCATCGCGCCGCCGGCGATGACACCGGTACCTTCCGAGGCCGGCTGCATGTACACCTTCGAGGCGCCGTGCGCGGCTTTGATCGGGTACTGGATCGTGCCTTCGTTGATTTCGACCTCGATCATGTTGCGGCGTGCCGCGTCCATCGCCTTCTGGATCGCTGCGGGGACCTCACGCGCCTTGCCGCGGCCGAAGCCGACCTTGCCCTTGCCGTCGCCGACGACGGTCAGGGCCGTGAAGCCGAAGATCCGGCCACCCTTGACCACCTTGGCCACGCGGTTGACCTGTACCAGCTTTTCCTGCAGTCCTTCGGACGCTGCATCCTGTTGTTCGAACGCCATAGCCTGACCCTAGAATTCCAATCCGTTTTCGCGCGCGGCATCTGCCAGCGCCTTGACGCGCCCGTGGTAGCGGTAACCCGCACGGTCGAACGCCACCTGGGTAACACCCGCCGCCTTGGCACGCTCGGCGATACGCTTGCCGATCTCGGCGGCTGCCGCGACATTGCCGCCGGCCGTGCCGCGCTGGTCCTTGTCCAGCGTCGACGCGCTGGCCAGCACCTTGTCGCCCTCGGGCGAGATGATCTGCGCGTAGATGTGCCGCGGCGTGCGATGGACGCACAGCCGGGTCATCCCCAACTCGCGGATCTTGGCGCGACCGCGGCGGGCGCGGCGCAGTCTTGCATCGTTCTTTCCACTCACGGCTGCCACCTCGATTACTTCTTCTTCGCTTCTTTGCGACGCACGTATTCGCCGCTGTAGCGAACACCCTTGCCCTTGTAGGGCTCCGGCGGACGGAAGGCGCGGATTTCCGCAGCCACCTGGCCCACCTGCTGTTTGTCGATGCCCTTCAGGACGATTTCGGTCTGGCTCGGGCACTCGGCGCTGATGCCTTCCGGCAGTTCGTACTCGACCGGGTGCGAGTAGCCGACGGTCAGGGTCAGGGACTGGCCCTTGGCCTGCGCGCGATAACCAACGCCCTGCAGTTCGAGCTTGCGCTCCCAACCCTGGCTGACCCCGAGCACCATGTTGTTGATCAGGGCGCGGGTGGTCCCCGCCATCGCCACGGCGCGCTGGCCTTTCTGGCGCGGCGCGAACTTCAGGCTGCCTTCCTCGTTGACCACCTCGACCAGCTGGTCGATGGTCATCGCGAGCGAGCCTTTGCCGCCCTTGACGGTGATTTCCTGGCCGCTCAGCGTCACGTCGACGCCTTTCGGCAGTGCCACCGGGTTGTTCGCCACTCTGGACATCGTCGTTACCCGTCTCGTTCCTGGATCCCCGCCTGCGCGGGGATGACGTTTACTTCAATCTCGTTTCTGAATCCCCGCCTGCGCGGGGATGACGTCAATTCCCTGCCCGGGAATGGCGTCTGTTCTGTTCCCGCGGGTGACGCCAATGCCCTTCCCGCGGATGACGTCCATCACCTACCCGGCGATGACGCTCGAATTCCGGCGCCGTCTTAGAAGACGGTGCAAAGCACCTCGCCACCGACGTTGGCGGCACGGGCCGCGCGGTCGGTCATTACGCCCTTGCTGGTGCTGACGATCGCGACACCCAGGCCGCCACGCACTTTCGGCAGCTCTTTGGCGGCCGAATAACGGCGCAGGCCCGGCCGGCTGGCACGGTCGATTTCGGCGATCACCGGCCGGCCCTGGTGATACTTCAGTTTCAGGGTCAGCACCGTCTTCGCGCCTTCGGTCGACTCTTCGGAACCGGCGATGAAGCCTTCTTCCTCGAGCACCCTGGCAATCGCCTTCTTCAGCTTCGCCGACGGCATACTGACCGACGTGAACGCGCGGCTCTGCGCGTTGCGAATGCGGGTCAGCATATCGGCGATGGGGTCCTGCATGCTCATGGTCTCGTTCCTCTTACCAGCTGCTCTTCACGAGGCCCGGCACGTCTCCGCGCATGGCCGCTTCCCGCAGCTTGTTCCGGCACAGGCCGAACTTGCGATAGACCGCGTTGGGGCGCCCGGTCAGCTTGCAGCGCG
>CAZOUC010000182.1:4433-5751 GCA_964582825.1 uncultured Enterobacteriaceae bacterium
GTCGCTGGTCTTCGGGTCTTTCAGCACGGCCTTCAGCGCGGCGCGCTTCCTGGCGTACTTGGCGACCGTCTTGGTGCGCTTCTTCTCGCGTTCGATCATCGATTTCTTGGCCATGCCTGTGTACCTTTTGCCCTCAGCCTCGCAGCGGCATATTGAATGCTTTCAGGAGCGCGCGCGCTTCCTCGTCGGTTTTCGCCGTCGTCGTGATGGCGATGTCCATACCCCGGATCTTGTCGATCTTGTCGTAGTCGATTTCCGGGAAAATGATCTGTTCCGTCACGCCCATCGAGAAGTTGCCCTGGCCGTCGAAAGTCTTCGAGCTCAGGCCTCGGAAGTCCCGGATCCGCGGGATCGCGATGTCGATCAGGCGCTCGAGGAACTCGTACATGCGCTCACGGCGCAGCGTGACCTTGCAGCCGATCGGCCAGCCGTCGCGGATCTTGAAGCCCGCGATCGACTTGCGTGCCTTGGTGATCACCGGCTTCTGGCCGGCGATCGCCGTCATGTCGCTGACCGCGTTTTCGAGCACCTTCTTGTCGGCTGTGGCTTCACCGACACCCATGTTCAGGGTGATCTTGGTGATGCGCGGCACTTCCATGACGCTCTGGTAGCCGAACTGCTCCTTGAGCGCCGGCACGATCTCGCTGTTGTATTTTTCCTTCAGGTTTGCCATGTCCGTTACCCGTCGACGACTTCGCCGTTGCTCTTGAACACCCGGACCTTGGTCTGGTCTGCCAGGATCTTGAAGCCCACGCGATCCGCCTTGTTGGTGGCGGGGTTGAAGATCGCCACGTTGGAGGCCTGGATCGGCGCTTCCTTTTCCACGATGCCGCCGGCGATGCCCGCCTGCGGATTCGGCTTGGTGTGACGCTTGATCATGTTGATGCCGGACACGACCACGCGGCCGTCCGGGCGTACTGTCAGCACCTTGCCGCGCTTGCCCTTGTCCTTGCCGGTCAGCACGACCACTTCGTCGTTGCGTTTAATCTTGCGCATTGCCCTGTACCTCAGATCACTTCCAGTGCGAGCGACACGATCCGCATGAACTTCTCGGTGCGCAGCTCACGCGTGACCGGGCCGAAGATACGGGTGCCGATCGGCGCCAGCTGGTTGTTCAGCAGCACGGCGGCGTTGTCGTCGAAGCGGATCTTGGAGCCGTCCGGGCGACGCACGCCGGCCTTGGTCCGCACGACGACCGCGTTCATGACCTGGCCCTTCTTGACGCGGCCACGCGGAATCGCTTCCTTGACGGTCACCTTGATGATGTCGCCGACGCGCGCGTAGCGACGATGCGAACCGCCGAGCACCTTGATGCACT
>CAZOUC010000183.1:0-1366 GCA_964582825.1 uncultured Enterobacteriaceae bacterium
GTCACGCTCTACGCCGGCCAGGACAAGGACGGCGGCGCTCCGCCCTTTCCGGTCCGCGACGATCGGCCGACGCAGGCCTGACAGGGCCTCGACCGGATTCGCTTGGTCCGCATCATCGCCGTGATTGCATCGGCCTTCGGCTTGCGACCCGGGCGGTTTACACTGGCGCGACAGCCCGGAACGGAGGCGCAGCTAGCCATGCACACGAGGCACCGTCAACAGCCGTACGTCTTTCTCGCGCTGCTCCTCGCAGTAGCTGCCCAGGCCGCAGACCTGCCCGGCGTCAGCGAACACCCGATGGTGACGCGCTACCCTGGCCAGGAGATCCGCTGGCAGAGCATCGACAACTACCGCGAGTTCCGCGTGCCGGTCGGGCCGGTCACCGGCTACCGTCAGATCGATGACTGGATCGACGCGCAGGGGCGCGTTACGCGCACTTTCTACGTCTACCGCGGCCAGGAGCGGGACTGGCGCGAGGTTTTCGAGAACTACCGGGGCGCGTTCCTTGCTCAGGATTTCGAAATGCTCGCCGACGGCGCCTCGGACACCCGTCGCGGCACCGGCGTCGCCAGCGGCCAGTGGCTGGACGTTTACCTCAGGGCAAATCCGTTCGGCGCCCCCGGCGAAGTCGGCACCATGGCGGCGGGCAGCGCGACCGCGGGCGGCCAGGGCGTATTCGTCGCCACGAGGGACCGTGCCGCCGGTCCGGTGTACGTCGTCGTCACCGTCGAGCAGCACGCCGAGGACTTTGTCGGCACGCTCATCGACATCGTCGAAGTCGAGTCCCTCGAGGACGGACTCGTCGCCGTCGACGCGGAGGCCATTGGCCGCGACCTCGAGGACAAGGGCCGCGTGGTGCTCGACGGCCTGTATTTCGACTTCGACAGCCCCACGCTGCAGGCTCGCTCGATCACGGCGCTCGAGCACATCGCCAGCTATCTGGCCGCGCACCCGGAACAGCGCTTCTACGTCGTGGGTCACACCGATTCGAAAGGCGCTTTCGGCTACAACCGCGAGCTGAGCCAGGCACGGGCGCAGTCGGTGATCGACGCCCTCGTGCAGGGCCACGGCGTGGCCCGGGAGCGGCTCGAGGCGCACGGCGTCGGTCCGCTGGTGCCGGTGTTCAGCAATGCCAGCGACGCCGGCCGCGAGCGCAACCGGCGCGTCGAGCTCGTCGAACGCCGGTAGGCGAAGGGCCCCGCGCCGCTAGCGCTCGTAGGTCCCCACGAGCCGGTTCATCGCGATGACGTCCGGCTCGATCTTCTCGAGCAGCTGCCACAGGGTCAGACCGGGTTCGAGCGACCTGTCACTGGACAGCGCGAACAGCCAGAAGAAGTAGCGGTGGGTGCCGTGACCTTCCGGCGGC
>CAZOUC010000183.1:1376-5737 GCA_964582825.1 uncultured Enterobacteriaceae bacterium
ACCGCCGTAGCCGCTGTTGCCGAAATCGTTGGCGCCGGCGGTGTGATCCTCGACGGCCTCGGCCAGGCTACTGGCCGAACCCGGAATGTTGTAGACGACCCAGTGTACGAAACCGTAACTGCCCGGTTTGACCAGCGGCGCGTCGGGGTCGTGGCAGATCAGCGCAAACGATCGGGCCTCCTCAGGTGCACCGCTCCAGCTCATGGGCGGTGACAGGTCCTCAGCGGTGCCGGTGTAGCGGTCCGGTATGCGGCCGCCCTCGGCGAACGCGGTGCTGGTGAGCTTCATGTCAGAGAGTGCGAATCCCATGGATTTCTCCTTGGCTTGCGCCGGATGCTGCTGCGGTGCCCGCGATGGGCTCGGCTGTACCAGTGTAATCGATCGGCAGGCGCTGGCGCTGCCGCTCAGTACGCCGCCCGCTGCAGGCGATCGCGCAGGGCCCTGCCGATGCCGGCTTCGTCCGGCAACTCGACCGCAATGCGCTCGCAGCCGGCCCGGTCGGCCGCGCGGAACAGGGCGTACAGCCGACGGGCGAATTCCTCGAGGTCCTCACCCGGGCTGTGCCAGGTGATGCCGGGCGGCAGGGGAGTCCCGGGCGCCGACCGGCTGAGCAGCCAGGTCACGGGCACCGGCCCCGCCTGTTCCTGCAACCAGGCGCCGACCGCGCCATTCTCGATGAGCACGACGCGGGCGCGCGGCGCGTAGTGTGCAGGCAGGTCGCCGGATACGCGCGGCGGAGCCGCGCCGGCTTCCCGGGCCCGGACGCGGTCGGCGCCGAGCACGGCGGCGAGTTCCTCCTGCGATATCACGCCGGGACGCAGGACGCGAACGGCGTCTTCGCTGCGGCAGTCGACGATCGTCGACTCGATACCGACCGGGCACGGTCCGCCATCGAGCACCAGCAGGGTCGAATCGGCGAACTCCTCGACGACGTGCTCTGCCGCGCTGGGGCTGACGCGGCCGAAACGATTGGCGCTCGGCGCGACCAGCGGCCGGCCCAGGGTCCGCAGCAGGGCGAGCGTCGCCGGGTGCGCCGGCACACGCAAGGCGACCGAGTCCTGTCCGGCGGTGATTTGCGGGGAGACCCAGGCGGCCCTCTGCAGCACCAGGGTCAGTGGCCCGGGCCAGAAGCGTGCCGCCAGGCGCCGCGCCGTCTCCGTGACCTGCCCGGCACATCGCCACGCAGACTCGGCGTCGGCACAGTGCACGATCAGCGGGTGGTCGGCCGGCCGTCCCTTGCGCGCGAACACCGCGCTCACGGCGGCCGGGTTGGTGGCATCGGCAGCGAGCCCGTAGACGGTCTCGGTCGGTATCGCCACGAGCCCCCCGGACCGCAGCACTGTCGCAGCGCGTTCGACCGAGCGGGTGATCTCGGGCTTCACAGGTCCGACTGCTGCGCTTCGCGCCACATCGTGATCAGGAACTGCCGTACCGCTTCCTCGGCGTCCTGCTGCGGCATCAGGCCCTGCCTGCTGATCTCCCGGGCGATGTCGCGCAGCGACCGTTTGCCGTCGATCAGGGACATGACATAGGCGTGGATCCGGGTGGCGGCCACCTGGTAACGGAACGCGTCGGTCAGCGGCACCGGTTTGCGGCCGGCCACCAGCCAGTCCGGCAGGGCCGCGGCCGGCGGTAGGGGTCTGCCCTGCCGCTCCAGCTCGTCGGCGATGTAGAGCAGCTCCCGCGGCAGCTCCCGCTCCTCGACGCTCGGCGCGCCGAAACCCGCTTCGCCGAGGATGTCCAGCACTTCCTCGAATCCGTAACGGCGCCCCGGTTCGGCCCCGCTGAAACTCAGCGAGCCGAACAGCACCAGCCTGCCGCCGGGCTTCAGCCATGCCGCGAGGCGCGGTGCCAGCGCGGCGAAATCCATCTCCACGATATCCACGAACCAGGGCGCGACGACGGCGTCGAATACCTCCGGGCGCAGCGGCGGAGCGACCACGTCACCGAGAACGAACGCCAGGCCCGGGCGCGCGGGCGCGGGCGCCCGCAGTTCGCGGGCCACCGCGAGGTCCTCGAGGCGCCGCGGAGCCAGCGGAAACTCGTGCAGGCTCAGGGCCTCGCCGTGCGCCACCCGCTGCCCGATAAAGGACAGCAGCGGGTTCAGGTCGAGACCGAGAGTCCAGCGCTGCGCGCCCTCCTGGTGCAGGTCGTAGGCCAGGCGCCCCGCGCCGGAGCCGAGCACCAGGACCGTCCCGGCCGCCTCGCCGAGCTGACCGGCGACGATCCCGGCGGACAGGCGGTTCTCCTCATCTCCCCAGCACCAGTCACGAAAGACGTTCTGCGCGTAGGTGGTCACGCCCTGGGTCGGCGGCAGGCGCGTCCGGAGGGCCAGCAGCGCCTCGTGGGAAATCACGGCATCGGTCGCGCCCAGCGGCGCGAGCAACTCGCGCAGCTCGCGCCCGCGGGCGGCATGACCGGCGGCGAGACGCGCCAGGCGCTGCCGGGTGCTGTCACGCGGTGGCGGCTGGGTCTTCAGGGCCGTCGCGGCACGCGCCACCGCCAGATCCGCTTCGTGCAGCTCGCGTGCGTAGCGCGTACGCCACTCGGCCCGCACCGCCTCCGGCACCGCGAACAGCCAGGGCAGGCCGCCCACGCGAGGGTAGTCGACCTTGCAGGCGCGACAGCGCAGGCCCGCTTCCTGCTCGTGCAGCCGCCGCTGGCAGCGGGGACAGCCGAGCACCTCGAGCGGTAGCGGCGTGTCGACGTTCATGAGCAGGATTCGTCCCGGGCTCTGTGCATCATGCCTCGGAACCCGTCACTTGCTGCCGTCGCCGTAGATGGCGATCGTCTTGCGGCCGTCGGGCGCAATGCCGGCGCGGTACATACCGGGCGTATTGAACACCATCACCGGCCAGCCGTCCGCGTCCAGGGCGACAATGCCGCCGCGGCCGCCGGCGGCGTCGAGCACCTGCAGCACCACCGCCTCGGCCGCCTCCTGCAGCGGCACACCGAGGTAGCGGACCCGGGCGCAGATGTCCCGGGCAACGCCGAAGCGGATGAAGTACTCGCCGTGACCCGTCGCCGACACGGCACAGCTCGCGTTGTCGGCGAAGGTGCCCGCGCCGATGATCGGCGAGTCTCCGACCCGCCCCCAGCGCTTGCCGGTCATGCCGCCGGTCGAGGTGCCGGCGACCAGGTCGCCGTTGCGGTCACGTACGACCACTCCGACGGTGCCGAACTTGAACTCCGGCAGGGCCGCCTGCTGCCGTTGCCGATAACGCTCGAGATCCTCGCGGCGCCGCTCGGTGGCAAAGAACGCGTTGTCGACCGTCTCGAGACCCTGCAGGCGGGCAAACTCATCAGCGCCCGGCCCGGACAGCAGCACGTGGGGAGAGTGAAGCATCACGGCACGAGCAGCAGCGATCGGACTGCGTACGGTCCGCACTCCGGCGACGGCGCCGGCCGCGAGGCTGCCGCCGTGCATGATCGAGGCGTCGAGTTCGTGCTGTCCTTCCCAGGTCATGACCGCACCGACACCGGCGTTGAACAGTGGATCGTCTTCGAGCAACTGAATGGTGCGCACCACGACGTCGGTACCGGACACGCCCTCGCGCAGCATGGCGTACCCGGAACTCACGGCACGATCGAGGGCGCTGGTATAGGCCGCCTCGAGTTCCGCAGTGAGCCGCTCACGCGCGATGGTGCCCGAACCGCCGTGCAGCACGATGGCCACCGGTTCGGCGACACTCTGCAGGGCGAACAGGCACAGCAAGGGAAACAGGCAGGTCGGTTTCATGGACGGTTCCTTGACGGCCGCGATCGGCCCTGCTGCGACGACAGCGCACAGCTTAGCGAAATGCGCGACGCGCTTTTAGTGCTGGCGGAACCAGGGCGGGTACACTATCGGCAGATTTTCATCCGGACCTTTCAGTCGAACCTCAACGGAGCACGCATGCCAGCGATCCAGTACGACCGTTTCTACCGCTACGACGAACTCACTGCATTGCTGCACGACTTCGCCCGGGAACACCCGGGGCTCATCAGCGTCGAGAGTATCGGCAAGTCCTGGCAGGGCCGCGACATCTGGGTCGCGACCGTGACGAACGCCGAAACCGGCGCGGCTGCCGACAAGCCCGCCGTGTGGATCGACGGCAACATCCACTCCGTCGAGGTGACCGCGTCCCACGCCTGCCTGCATTTTCTGAAAGCGCTCGTCGACGGCTTCTCCGATGACCAGCGGATTCGCTTCGCCCTCGACACGCGGACCTTCTACGTCTGCCCGCGCATCAACCCGGACGGCGCCGAAGCGGCGCTGGCGGACAACCCGAAACGCGTGCGCAGTTCCATGCGACCGTTCCCGCGCAGCGAGGAGCCCGTCTCGGGGCTGCTGCCAGACGACATCGATCGCGACGGCCGCG
>CAZOUC010000184.1:0-535 GCA_964582825.1 uncultured Enterobacteriaceae bacterium
GGCGGAACGCGCTCTCCAGCGCCGCGAAGCGCTCGGATCGTGCGGCGAAATCCTGCTGCGCGGCGCGGAAGCGCTCGGCGAAGGCCAGGTAGCGCCGTTCGGCGTTGCGGTAGGTCGGATCCGACGCGACGGCGCGCGCCGGCAGCTGACCGCGCATCTGCGCCAGGTCGCTCTCCATCAGCGCCAGCCGTTCGGCGTCCGCCGCCAGGTCACGCTGGGCGCGGGCCAGCAGCGCACGCTGCTCGTCGAGACGCTCGCGCATCGTCTCCCAGTCGGTCGACAGGCGCGGCCGGATGACGTGCTTGTTGGTGACGAGGTAGCCGTCCTCGCGGACGAAGAAGCCCGAGCCGATACCCATCGTCGTCTCCACCGTCACCACCGCCAGGGTGGCGCGCTCGATCGGCGATTCGGGGCGGTAGGTGCGCTCGAGCGCCGCAGCGAGATCGGTGCCGACGGGTTCGGCCTGTTCGACCGGTGCCGGTTCCGGCGCGGTTTCGCTGCGCTGCGCGTCGACGTGGTCCGGCGGCTTGCGGTC
>CAZOUC010000184.1:545-5697 GCA_964582825.1 uncultured Enterobacteriaceae bacterium
GTAGCGGTAGATCTGCGCCTCTGCGACGGCGCCGGCGAGCAGGACCACCGCGAACAGTGCGGCGCCCCACAAGCGTGGCGCTGGCCGCGCCGCGATCACCGTCTGTCGAGCCATCGCTGCAGCACCTCGGTTTCGCGCCGGGTCCAGATCGGCGCGGCGCCCGCGGCGAGGACCTTCCGGTTGGCGTCGAGCGCCGCGGCGGTGGGCACCCAGCAGGCTTCGAAGCCCAGTGCCTCCTCGTGGTCGTCCAGCATGGACGCGGCAGTGGCCGAGCCGATCGCGCAGCGATAGTAGCGCGACACCATCAGAAAGGCCCTGTACGCGCCTTCGTGGATGCGCGAGCGCTCCGTGATGCAGCCCCAAGGCGCCAGGATCCGCATCTCGAGAATGCCGGCCTCTTCGCGCATTTCACGAGCCAGGCAGGCGGTATCGTCTTCGCCGCGCTCGACGCCACCACCGGGAAACTTGTAGTCGCCGTTGACCCGGCTGTGCATCATCAGCAGGCGGTCGCCGTCGTCGACGATGGCGCGCACCGCGTGCCGCTCGCGGGCGGGCCCCTCGAGATCCCCGATCGGATCGTGGTCGATGGTCAGGACGTGTTGCACGGTACCGCCTCGTCGTGCTCCGAAGCACGAGCTAAGCCGAATCGCCCGGCACTTGGGAAAGGCGGAGCGTGACGGCATACTCGGTGCACAACCGCGGGCGGCAGGACCGAGGACATGCGATGGCAAACAGGCGGCTGCTCGGCGCCGCGCTCGCCGCGGGGCTCGCGGTGAGCGCGACAGCCGACCCGGCGAACCGCTTCGACGCGGCCCTTTCCGGCGTGTTCGAGGCCCGCGAGGCGGACTGGCGCATCGGCCCGATCGTCTACCAGGTGCTGCCCGACCGCTTTGCGCCGGCGGCGGACCTCGACGCCAAGCGCCACCTGTACCCGGCGCCGAAGGTGCTGCGCGACTGGGACGAAAGCCCGCAGCGCGGCGAGTACCTCGAGGACGAACAGCTCTGGAGCCACGAGCTCGAGTTCTGGGGCGGCGACCTCGCCAGCCTGCGCAGCCGGCTCGACCACGTCGAGCGGCTCGGCGCCGACGTGCTGTACCTGAACCCGATCCACCTCGCGTACACCAACCACAAGTACGACGCCTTCGACTACCAGCAGGTCTCGCCCGAATTCGGCAGCCGTGACGACGTCGTCGCCCTGGCCGAAGACCTGCACGCGCGCGGCATGAAGCTGGTGCTCGACGGCGTGTTCAACCACATGGGCCGCAACAGCCCGAAATTCCAGGACGCCCTCGCCAACCCGGACAGCCCCTGGCGCGACTGGTTCTACATCGGCGACGCGTATTACAGCGGCGCACGCGTCTGGTGGCTGGCCGACAACCTGCCCGAGCTCAACCTCGAGAACCCGGCCGTGCGCGCGCACATCTACGGCGACCCGGACTCGGTGGTGCGCGCCTACCTGCGCGACGGCGCCGACGGCTGGCGGCTCGACGTGGCCGTCGACATCGGCTTCGAGGACCTGCACGAACTCACCCGGGCCGCGCACGCCGAGAAGCCCGGCTCGCTGATCGTCGGCGAGATCGCCAACTACCCGAAGGAGTGGTTCCCGGCCGTCGACTCGGTGATGAACTTCACCCTGCGCGAGATCGTGCTGCGCCTCGCCGACGGGCGCCTCGAGCCGGAACCGGCGATGGCCATGGTCGCGCGCATGGTCGAGGAGACCGGCGTCGAGAACCTGCTGCGCTCCTGGCTGATGCTCGACAACCACGACACCCCGCGCCTGGCCACGGCCCTGCCCGACCGGGACCGCCGCCGCCTCGCCCAGCTCCTGCAGTTCACCCTGCCGGCGGCGCCGAACCTCTATTACGGCAGCGAAGTCGGCATGACCGGCGACGAGGACCCGGAGATGCGCGGCCCGATGCGCTGGGACCTCGTCACCGAAGACCATCCCGAATACGCCTGGACCGGCCAGCTGATCGCGCTGCGCCAGTCCCTGCGCGCCCTGCGCATCGGCGACTACCGCCCGGTCACCGCGCGCCGGCTGTTCGCCTTCGAACGCCACACCGACCGGGCCGCCGACACCGTCGTGGTCGTCGTCAACCCGAGTGATACGGAAGTGACCGAAACGATCCTCGTCGCCAACTCGAAGCTGATGAACCGCTGGCACATGATCGACCGGCTGAGCGGAGACCCGGTCGAGATCACCAAGACCCTGTTCGAACTGACACTGCCGCCGCAGGGTATGCTGGTGCTGGTACCGGAACTCAGTCCGGGAGGAGGCTACAGTGCGTACAAGCGCGTGCAGTAAAGCGCCACGGCGCGCAGGCGCGATCGGCCGCCTGCTCGGCGGCGCCATGCTGCTCGCCGCCTCGGCGGCTGCCAAGGCCGTCGATCCCGTCATCTACTTCGCCACCGGCAAGCCCTGGGCCTACTGGTCGGCCGACTGCGAACCGGCCGGGATCCTCCCCGACTTCATGCGCGCGCTCACGCGGGAAAGCGGCATCGACTTCGACGTGCGCATCACCGACTTCGGCGCCAAGCGGCAGGAGATTCTGGATGGCGACGTCCACCTGCGCCTGCTGCCCGAATCCCTGGCCGCCGCCTCGCCCATACCGATGCAGCGTGTGCACGAACTGGGCCGGGAGCGCTACGTGCTCTACACCCGCCCGCCCGAGACCATGGATCCCGACCTGCGAGACGTGGTGGTGGCACCGGACTGGGGCATCCTGGCCAAGCGCATCCGCGAAGCGGGTCTGCAGCATCGCAAGGTGAAGGACTTCGACGCCGCCGTGGACGTCTGGCACCAGGGCGGCGCCTACGGCATGATCGGCCCGGAAACCGAGCTGCTGTTCGCCTGGCTGGATGCCGGCTTCGAACGCGATGAACTGCCGACCGCGACGCAGTACTTCACCGAAACCTACACGTTCTACGAACCCCTCGCCTCCAAGGTCGACCTCGACATCGAGCGCCTGCGCAACGCCATCGGCGCCCTGGTCCGCGGCGGGCTGCTGAACCTGCTCAAGCAGCGGCACCTGAAACCGGGGCAATTGCGGGTCGAGGTGGGGTCGGTGGAACAATGTTCGCCGAGTCAGGCGCGGTAGCTCGAAACCCCTGTAGCCGAGGATTCATCCTCGGGCGATGCGCAGCGGCGCATCGATGAAGTGCCGGCGAGGATCTTCAACCGCCAGAAGGGATCTTCGTTGCCTACTCTAAACGGATGAACGGCTGGCACACCATCGACCGCCTGAATGGCTATACGGTGCGGTGCACCAATGCCCTGTTCGAACTGACATTGCTGCCGCCTGATATGTGAGCAACCTGAACTTTATTCCTACTTCAGTACATTGAGTACATCTACTCAGAAACGCTAAGCGGAGTTGCTTCGCTTGTGTGGCATCATCTCTGCATTTGACCAATACCTGAATACGCATGACGAAGTACTTTGCGCACAGCGTTGAAAATGCAGATGAGGGAAGCTGGCATGCTCTAGCTGACCACCTGACCTCCACAGGCAATTTGGCAGCTCAGCTGGCCAGCCAAATCGGTTGCGACGAGTTGGCCGAACTCGTCGGGAAGCTTCACGATATTGGTAAGTACTCCAAGGCCTTTCAAGCAATGATTCGCGGCGAAAAACGCCGGGTCGATCACTCAACGCAGGGCGCGATTATCGCAAGCGAAAAGTATGGACCTCTTGGGCATCTACTCGCATACGGTATTGCAGGACATCACGCGGGGCTCGCCAACGGCAGAGACGCTGGCTCCCGCTCACCGCTCTCGGAGCGTTTGCGATCGAAGACAGAGCCCTTGGAGCCAGATTGGGAAACGGAAGTTGAGTTGCCGCCGTTGATTCAGCCGCCTGAAATGACACCTGTCAGAGACCGTGGCGCGTTTCAGCTGTCTTTTCTGGGGCGCATGTTGTTCTCGTGCCTCGTGGACGCGGATTATTGGGACACGGAGAGTTTTTACGCTAGAGCGGCCCAAGAGGAAAGAGTTCGTACCGGTTTTCCTCAGCTTGATGAGCTGCGAACTGAGCTAGACGCAACTCTTGATAGGTTTAATCCCGACTCTGAAGTCAACCGGGTTCGATGCGAGATTCTGGATTACGTCCGTGCGCAAGCAAAGAGTAAGCCGGGGCTCTTCTCGTTAACCGTTCCGACCGGTGGCGGAAAGACGCTGACGTCCCTGGCCTTCGCGCTGGACCATGCGCTTTTGCACGGGATGCGACGCGTCATATACGTCGCGCCGTTCACTAGCATCGTCGAGCAAAACGCCGCGGAGTTTCGCAAGGCGTTACGGCAGCTAGGCAACCAGGCCGTTCTGGAGCACCACAGCGCATTCCGAGACGACAAGAGCACGGGGCGCGAGGCGAGGGACAAGCTGAGGCTGGCCATGGAGAACTGGGAGGCACCCATCGTCGTGACGACGGCGGTGCAATTCTTCGAAAGCCTCTTCGCGGCTCGACCGTCACAGTGCCGAAAGCTGCACAACATCGCCAACGCTGTGGTCATTCTTGACGAGGCTCAGACTATTCCCCTTAAGGTCTTGCGCCCAGCGGTCGCAGCACTGGATGAATTGGCGCTGAACTACCGAACGAGCCTGGTGCTCTGTACGGCGACCCAGCCCGCCCTCAGGGAGGAGGATGGCTTCACGGCGGGTCTACGCAACACGCGGGAGCTAGCGCCGGACCCGGTCACGCTGTACGAGCGACTCAAGCGCGTGCGCGTGAGCCATATAGGCCCGCACTCGGATGACAGCCTGGTCGATGTGCTCAGCCAGCGCGAGCAGGTGCTCTGCATCGTCAACAATCGCGCCCATGCCCGGGCGCTCTACGACAGCATCGCGCACCTGCCCGGTGCGCATCACCTGACCACGCTGATGTGTGCAGTCCACCGCAGCGAGGCGCTGGCCGAGATCAAAGGTCGGCTCAAGCGCAACGAGCCTTGTCGGGTTGTGTCCACCTCGCTGATAGAGGCGGGGGTCAATATCGATTTCCCCACCGTACTTCGTGCAGAAGCCGGCATGGATTCCATCGCGCAGGCCGCCGGCCGCTGCAACAGAGAGGGGCTGCGCGATGCGGACGCCAGCGAGGTGATGGTGTTCGAATCCGACTCGAGCTGGAAGCCACCACCGGAGCTGAAGCAGTTCGCTCAGGCGG
>CAZOUC010000185.1:0-5692 GCA_964582825.1 uncultured Enterobacteriaceae bacterium
CATGGCGTAATAGGCGCTGCTCTGCCAGGTCGGGATGTGCTGCGAAGGCGGCACCCAGGGCCAGTCGAGTTCGCCGTAGAGCATGCCGCGCCGCCAGCCGTCCATCGGGATCACCCGCAGTTCGAGCTCCGGGGTGCGCTCGGCACGGATCATCCTTGCCCACTCCCCCGGCGTCATGCCGTACAGATGCGGCACGTCGTGGATGCCGATGAACGACTCGAGCCCGGCGTCGAGCATCGGGCCGCCGACGGTTGTGCCGCCGAGGGGCTCGGGACGGTCGAGCACCCAGACCGCGACGCCGGCCGCCTCGCAGGCTTCCATCAGGCGGGTCAGCGTCGACACGAAGGTGTAGGTGCGGTGGCCGACGTCCTGGATGTCGTAGAGCACGACGTCGAGATCGGCGAGGGACTCAGCCGGCGGTGTACGTTGTGCCCCGTACAGGCTGACGACCGGCAGCCCCGACACGGGATCGACCCGCCCGCTCACCTTGTCGCCGGCGAAGTAGGTGCCACGCAGGCCGTGCTCCGGCGCGAACAAGCGCCGCACCTCGACGCCCGGCAGCCCGCGCACCACGTCGATGGTGGACTCCAGGTCCCGCGTCACGCCGGTCGGATTGGTCAGCACGCCGACGCGCAGGCCGCGCTGATCACCGGCGTGGTCGCGGCGCAGCACCTCCACTCCGGGCAGCACCTCGGCCACGGCGGGCAGCGCCGCCAGCAGCAGCGCAAGGATCAGCAGGATTCGGCAGGGTGTGGACAAGGCGTGACCTCCGGGGCTGGGCGTGACTGGCAAGCTGCACTAGTCTAGTGCGCTTTCGCGTCAAACCCAGCGGAGACGACAACCATGCCGGTTCGCCTGCTGACCGCCCTGCTCGGCCTCGCCCTGGGGCCGTCGGTCATCGCCTTCGACCTCGACCGCACGGCGGCGACCCAGCTGCTGGTCGTGACGACCCCGGGCTGGGAGTCGACCGAGGGTCGCTTCCACGCTTTCGAACGTCGGGAGAGCGGCTGGCAACCGGCCCTGCCCCAGGCGGCCGTCAGCATCGGCCGCAGCGGCTACGGCTGGGGACTGGGCCTGCACGACGCGCAGCCGGGGCCGCAGAAACGCGAAGGCGACGGGCGCTCGCCGGCAGGCGTGTTCGCGCTCGGCGAGGCCTTCGGCTACCCCGCGGCGGTGACCACCGGCCTTCCCTACCGCCCGATGGACGTCAGCCACTGGTGCGTCGACGTCGCCGATTCGCCGCTGTACAACCGCATCGTCAGCACGCGGGACGTCGGCACCGACGCCGTGGCAGGTGCCACGGAGCCGATGCGACGCGACATCCACCTGGACGGCGACCGACGCTACCGCCTCGGCTTCGTCGTCGAACACAACCCGCAGCAGGTGCCCGGCGCCGGCAGCTGCATCTTCTTCCACCTGTGGGAGGAAACGCTCGAGGCGACCATCGGCTGCACCGCTTTCGCCGACGACGACATGGAACGACTGCTGGCCTGGCTCGACGCCGATGCGCGGCCGCTGCTGGTGGCGCTGCCGCAGGACGAGTACGCCCGGCTGCAGACGTCCTGGGGGCTGCCGCCGCTGGTCCTGCCGCACCCGTCCGACGTATCGAGTGAACACGAATCGACGACGGAGTAGCGTCCACATGTCCACAAGAACAGTCCGCGGCCTGGTGCCGTCGATCGCGACTCAGGACGGCGCCGGGGTTCGCCTGCGGCGCAGCATCGGCTCGGAGCCCGGCCGGCACTTCGACCCGTTCCTGCTGCTGGACGAATTCTCATCGGACGACCCGGACGACTACATCGCCGGTTTTCCGCCACATCCCCACCGGGGCTTCGAGACCGTCACCTACATGCTTGAAGGCCACATGCTGCATGAGGACCACCTCGGCAACCGGGGCGATCTCAGGACCGGCGGCGTGCAGTGGATGACCGCCGGCCGCGGCATCATTCACTCCGAGATGCCCCAGCAGACCGAGGGTCGACTACGCGGTTTCCAGCTGTGGCTGAACCTGCCCGCCCGCCTGAAAATGCAGCCGGCGGCGTACCGCGACCTGGACGCCGGGGAAATCCCCGAGCACGACCTGCCCGGCGGCCGCATCAAGCTGATTGCCGGTCGCATCCAAATCGGCGGTCGCACGGTGGCGGGCGCGGTCACCGATCGGGCCACGGATCCCCATTTCTTCGACCTGAGCGTCGCCGCGGGACGCCGCGTCGAGCTCGAACTGCCGGCGACCTACAACGCCTTCGCGTACCTGGTCGACGGGGCAGCAGAGATCGCCGCCGTGCAGCTGCCCCGGCACGGCGCCGCCCTGCTGTCGGACGGGGGAACTGTCCAGGTGGACGCCGGGGCTGACGGCGCGAGACTGCTGCTGCTGGCCGCGCGGCCCATCGGGGAGCCGGTCGTGCAATACGGCCCTTTCGTAATGACCACCCGCGAGGAGATCGAACAGGCCCTGCAGGATTACCGCGACAATCGGCTTACGGCAGCAGGCTAGTCGAGGCGCGCCGATCCGGTCTGCGGGGCGCCAGGCAGAAGAACTGAGGGCCTCACGCCGGTGAGGTGCGCCTGAAGTCGGCGATTCGCCGATTACCGGCAAAGCGAGCCAGTCAATCGGCTTTGCAGCTGACGGCCAGTAGCGTACCTACTTATTGCAGCGCGACCGTGGCATTCTTAGGCGATACGGTCCGTGACGAAAAGCCATGAAAGACCAAGTGCGTGCCCGCCTGAGGGATTGGATAGCTGTTTCGGCAAACATTGGAGTCGTCATAGGACTAGTCATTCTGGTCTATGAGGTGCGCCAGAACGCTGAATTGACGAGTCTGTCAATTGAAATCGCAAAGAATGACCTGTTCGCCAATATAGAGTTTCACCTCTCTGACCCAGCCCTTAACTCAGCCTGGATAAAGTCGTATCGATCGCCAGAAACGCTCACCGAAAGCGAGCTGCGCATGGTTGAGTCGATATATGTGGCCCTGATGATGCAATGGGATTACATGTTTCAAATGGAAGATCGAGGACTTGTTTCCGAGCGAGATGTGAGCAACCACGTAGGCAACGCAGCTCCCCTGTATTTCGGCAGCCGATTAGGTAAAGCCTGGTTTGAGGGCGAAATGCAGTTCTGGCAGGGCACTCGGATGCAAGAAATCGCGCTCCCCATTGTGAGGGCCGTAGATCCAGACTACATCAGTAAACACTACGACGACTTACTATCTACACTGCAAAACAGCGCTCATCACGCGCGGATTGAGGGCGGCTAGTAAAAAACCGCTTCGGGTCGTTTTTGGCGGTAGTCTAGCGCTATCAGGAGCTCCGCTCGGTAGCCCATTTGGGCTACAGAGACCTCGCAACTGACATGGCGGAAATCGGCCAGAAGCTGACCGTCCGTCATTCCCGCGAAGGCGGGAATCCAGAATTACAGAGTGAAGTAGAGGTCTTCCCAATTTGGATTCGTTTCCTCGATCAATCGCAACTTCCAGGCCCTGTTCCACTTCTTGATGCGCTTTTCTCGCTCGATCGCGGACTCCATGCAATCGTGCAATTCGTACCAGACCAGCCGAGTGACATCGTAACGGCTCGTGAAACCAGGTACGGCGTGTGCTTTGTGTTGCCATATTCGTCTAGCAAGCGCGGATGTGACGCCAACATACAAAGTACCGTTCCTGCGGCTCGCCAGCATGTACACGCAAGGCTGCTTTTCCATCGCGGCATCCTTGCCATGATGTCTGGATTCCCGCCTTCGCGGGAATGACGAAGTAGGCGGCTAAGGGTCGTTCCCGGCGATCATGCCACGAGTCCATTGGAGGCTGCTAAGCGCGAGGAGCGGGAATGACGAAGCAGGCGGCGATGGCTCGATTCCTGCCGTCAGTCTACCAGCCGGCCAGACTTCGCTTCGTGGCTCATACGGGCTACTCGGAGCGCGGGCAGGCGATAGCCGAGACCGGCCTGGATTCCTCTTCAATGTTCGGCTGCACCGCCTTCGCCGACGACGGCATGGCGCGACGGCTAAGGCCGCGGCGACGCGCTCAGGACAGGCCGGCCATCGGCCGCGGATCGAGCCAGGCGTCGAGCTCTGCCTCACTGGCTTCGCCGAGCGCCAGCGCTGCCTCGCGCAGGCTGCAACCGTGCTCGTGGGCGTGCCCGGCGATCTTCGCCGCACGGTCGTAGCCGATGTGCGGGGCGAGCGCGGTCACCAGCATCAGCGAATTGTCGACCAGGGCGCGGGTGCGCTGCGTGTCGACGCGCAGACCCTCGACGCAGCGGCGGGCGAAGCTGTCACAGGCGTCGCCGAGCAGTCGCGTCATGGTCAGCACGTTGGCGATCACCAGCGGCTTGTAGACATTGAGCTGCAGGGTGCCCTGGCTGCCGGCGATCGCCACCGCCTGGTCGAGCCCCATGACCTGCACGGCGACCATGCTCAGCGCCTCGGCCTGCGTCGGGTTGACCTTGCCGGGCATGATCGAACTGCCGGGTTCGTTGGCCGGCAGCTGCAGTTCGGCCAGGCCGCAGCGCGGTCCGGAGGCGAGCCAGCGAACGTCGTTGGCGATCTTGAGCAGCGTCGTGGCCAGCAGGCGCATGGCGCCGGAGAGTTGCAGCAGCGGCTCGTGGCCGGCCAGCGCCGCACACTTGTCCTCCGCGGATCGGAACGGCCGACCGGTCAACTCGGCGATGTCCGCGGCCACCCGCTCGGACCAGCCCGGCGGGGTGTTCAGGCCGGTACCGACGGCGGTGGCGCCCAGGGCGAGGCGGTGCAAAGGCGGCAGCGCCTCCGCGATCGCCGCACGCGCCATACGCAGCTGGCTGGCCATCGCGCCGAACTGCTGGCCCGAGGTCATCGGCGTCGCGTCCATCAGGTGCGTACGGCCGATGGTAATGGCGTCGGCGTATGCCGCGGCCTGTGCATCGAGCGCCGCCAGTAACCGGTCGACGCCGGGCAGCAGTTCCTCGTCGACGGCCGCGACGGCGGCCACGTGCATGGCGGTCGGAAACACGTCGTTGGAGGACTGCGAGCAGTTGACGTGGTCGTTCGGGTGCACCGGCTTCTTGCACCCGACCGGTGCGCCAGCGAGCTGCGCCGCGCGATTGGCGATCACCTCGTTCACGTTCATGTTGGTCTGGGTGCCGCTGCCGGTCTGCCAGACCGACAGGGGAAACTGGTCCGCAAACTGGCCGTCCAGCAGCTCGTCGCAGACCGTTTCGATGAGCCGCCCGAGCGGCGTCTCGAGGGCGCCGAGCGCCACGTTACTGCGGGCGCAGGCTTTCTTGCACAGCACCAGGGCGCGCAGCAGTCGCGTCGGCATCCGCTGGTCGCCGATCGGGAAGTTGCTCAGTGAACGCTGCGTCTGGGCGCCCCACAGGGCGTCTTCGGGCACCTCGACGTCGCCGAGGCTGTCGCTTTCGCGGCGGGTGCTCATGGTCGGGCCCTCCCTCCTGATCCGGGAGTCCGAGCATAACAGTCGCGTCGCGGGGCCCGCAGGCGCGGCGGCGACCGGCTAGACCGGGTCGGCCGCCAGAACGGTCTGCTCGATGCGGCCGAAGATCGTGCGGCCCTGCTCGTCGTGCATCTCGATGCGGATGCGGTCGCCGAAGCGCATGAACGGTGTCGACGGTTCGCCGTCGCGGATGGTCTCGATCATGCGGATTTCGGCGATGCAGGAGTAGCCGACGCCGCCCTCGGCGATCGCCGAGCCGTGCG
>CAZOUC010000186.1:0-4982 GCA_964582825.1 uncultured Enterobacteriaceae bacterium
ATGCCGTCGAATACAATTATCGTCTATGTTGGGGATTAATCAGAGTTTCCCTAATGCTTACATTACGCTTGAGCCGGGCGACCATCAGGAAGATGGAGCCACGGTCATAAACTCTACGTTGCGTCTCATAGACATAGATCAACCGGCTGCCAAGAAGTCATCTTGGATCAGTGAATCAGATGCCATGGAGTTTGCTCGAGCAGCGCTTCATCAGGTTGAAAACTTTCAGCCTAGCGTGAGTCCAGAACTGATTAGGCACTCCATTGTTGCGGATCAAGATGGGAACCTGGCGCCATGCAATCACTATCTCGGCAACGAGTTCATAGTAACTGTCAATTTGGTGACTGGCGATACAGAAAGCCACTACTCGATTGAAAGCAATATCTCCAATGTCGATTTCGCTTCGCAGCCACTTTAGACCTGCCTCGGCCTTTGGTCGCTGGATGGGTGGCTCCTGACTTCGTCGCCGAATCGGCGTGCCCTGACTTTCCCGATCCGGTCGTAGCCTGCTCAGTCCTCGTCGTCTTCCTTGTCCCCATCCGGAATCGCCGCGCCGACCACCTTGCCGGTGGCCTTGACGGTGCCCTTGGTGACGCCGATGGCCGCGCCGGCCGCGGTGTCGACGGCCTTGACGGCGATGCAGCCGCCGAGCGCAAAGGCGAGCGTCAGCAGCAGGGCGGCGCGCGCGATCATGAGCCGATGGTGCCGTTGACGATCGGCTGGAACGCGGTGAAGCCGTCCCACAGCGCCGGGTTGCCGAGGCCGTGCTGCGGGAACAGGCTGGCGAACTGGCCCTGTTCGCCGTGCAGGGCGAGGTAGTTCAGGATCACCGTCTCGACCAGCAGGTTGACGTTGTTGGCTGCCGGACTCGAGCCGGTTTCGACCGAGCCGTCCGGTCGCATGTAGCCGAGCTGCTGGTGGCGCGCCTGCTGCTCGATGCTGCCGCCGAGCAGGGCGGGCCGGCCCGCCGGGTTGTAGACCAGGAAGAACGAGGCGGCTGTCGACTGGTTGTCGCCGGTCCATTCGGGTTTGCCACGGCCCTCGATCGAATCGTCGATGCGGCCGTTGCTGGAGACCGAGCCGTCGCTGAACACGTACAGCATCAGCGGCACGCCGACACGCGCGGCGTACTCGAGGCAGGCGCCCATGCAGCGCCCGGCGCGCAGGTCGCGGATCTCGCCGGTACCGCGTTCGCCGGTGTGGTAGTCGAAGCCGCCCATGGTGATGGTGCCGGCGCCGGCGAAGCCGTTGATGACCAGCTTCATGACCGAGGCGGTCTTGCGGAACTCGCCCTCGTCGTCGAACTCGGCCTGGCTGAAGATGCCGGCCGGACCGACGATCTGCGGGTCGAGTTCCGGGTTCAGGGTGGCCGGGTTGCCGAAGCGGTCGGCGAGGTCGGCGCTCTTGACGTAGCCGCAGCTCACCAGGTCCTTGATCACCTCGTCGGTGGAGATGCCGGAGTCGACGCGGCCGAGCTTGCGGGCGCTGATGCGCTGGATCGACTCCATGACCGCTACCGCGTCTTCCTGGCTGAGCAGGCCGACCAAGTCGCCGACGTCGACGAGCCCGGTGACGTCCGAGGGCCGGTCGACCTTGGTCGGTCGCGCGCCCATGTCCATCAGCCGCGCCGGGGCCATCGAGTTGCCGCCCGAGTCGGAGTTGCGCGAGCCGATCAGGGTCAGCAGGGAGCCGTCGGCGCCGGCGCGGTTGATGCCGTACATCGGGTTGTGCGGGTTGTTGCCGGTGTCGTTCTCGGAGCGGGCCGGGATCACGGCGCCGTTGATCGCCGCGGCGGTGGTCGGCGAGACGCGCTCGAGGATGCCGCGCAGGAACTGGCTGTCGCTGTGGAAGGCGAGGCCGAGGTCGCTGTTGATGAAGTCGTTGGTGCCGGTGTCCGGATTGGCGATCGGCGGCACCATGTCGCCGGGCAGGCCCTGGCGGTTGTAGCCGGCGGTGCTGAGGAAATCGAACTGGCCGCCCTGGCCGCCGACTAGCACGTTGGAGCCCGCCATGTTGGCGCCGCCGGCGAGGTCGAAGCAGATGAACGGGATCTTGCCGGCGCCCTGCACGGCGATGCCGCAGCTCTGCTTGAGCGCTTCGAGATCCGGTGACAGCGCGGCGCGGGCCAGGTTCGGGTTGGCGAACAGGCTGAGCACGGAGCCGCCGAGGACCGTCGCCGAGGCCTTGCACAGGCCCTGGGCGATGAACTCCCGGCGCGTCATCGGCCGCTTGTGCGAGGCGTGCAGCAGCGGCGCGTCCGGGTGCAGGGGGCGTTTGCGACGGGACATCGTCGGTCTCCTATTGCAGCAGCATGGTGGCGGAGCCGAGCACGGCGGCGCAGCTGGCCTTGGCGACGGTCTCGGTGCGGTCGGCCGCGCAGTTGCCGCCGCAGGCCGTCAGGCGGTCGATCAGGGCGTTCAGTTCGGTGCGCACGTCGGCATAGTCCGGCTGCGTGTCGATATCCGTGCCGAGCATGCGCTCGAGCAGCGGGTCGAGCAGCAGGTTGCGGTCGACCGACGAGGCGAAAGCCGCGCTGGCCGGCGCGCCGAAGTCGAAGCCCGGGAAGTAGCCGGCGCGCAGGCCGCCGTCCTCGACGAGCGCGTTGCAGTACTCGATGGCGAGCTGGGTGACGCCCATCTGCTGCGGCGACGCGAAGCCCTCGACGGCGGGGTCGACGGGCAGCGTGCGCCGGACCAGTTCGTAGGTTTCGGCGACGTCCGGCTGCGTGGTGGCGACGCCGGTCAGCACCGACATCGTGGCGTTGATCTCGGCAAAGGTGCGCAGGCCCAGGCGCGGCTGCGGTTCGAGGTCCGCCGGCGCCGCCGGCGGTGGCGGTTCGGGGTAGACGAACACGTTCTCGAAGTCGCCGATGCGCTCGAAGCTCAGGAAGAACTCGTCGTCCTGCGGGCCCTTTTCGAGGGCGATGATCGTGCCCTGGCGCGACAGCGGGATGCCGAGGTCGCCGTAGTCGGCCTCGCGCAGCGTGGTTGCGAGCGTTGCCCAGGCCTGGCCGACGCGGGCTTCACGGCCGTTGATGCCGATGCGCATGCCTTCGAGGGGGACGTCCTGGGGCCGTGCGCCTTCGGCGAGGCTGATGAAGAACGGCCGGTCGAACAGGTAGCTGTAGCTGTCGAACTGGCTGACCGTGAACACCACGTAGCTGTCGGGCACGTCGATCAGGTGGCCGACGGCGAACAGCAGGAAGAATTTCTCGCCGACGCCGACCTCGAAATTGCTGGCGATCTGCTCGTCGCTGAGCACGCGTTCGTGAATCGCCAGCAGGCGGATGGTGCCCTGCCACAGGCGATCGCCGGAGACCTCGTTGCCGACCACCAGGGCGAAGCTGTCGTCCCAGTCGGTGAGCAGGCCGCCCTCGACCTCGTCCATGTCGCCGGTGTACTCGCCGTTGACGTAGATGCGGCGACCGTCGGCCGGGTGGTAGGTGATGACCACGTGCTGCAGGGTCGCCTGCAGGCGTTCGTCGGCGTCCGCCGTCGACAGCGCCGGCTCGCCGTTGGCGTTGGTGGTGTCGGCGCGGTTCAGGAAGTCGTAGTTGTACAGGGTCTGGCCGAGCATGAAGTTGCGCGTCGTGGTGCTGCCGGAGTAGCTGACGATGCGCGCTTCCTCCTGGGTGACGTTGGCCGGTGCGACCCAGGCCTCGATGCTGTACTCGCCGGTGGCGGTGAGGCGGTCGTGCAGCTTGGCGCTGGCCGCCGTGCTGCCCTGGGCCTTGCCGTCGACGATGCGCAGGCCCCAGCCGCCCACCCATTCGACGTTGCCGCTGATCTGCAGGTCCAGCGCCGGCTCGACGCCGCTGGTGTCGAAGGCGGTGCGGCCGCTGCCGGTCTTGAACTCGTACAGCGCGATGACGTTGTCCTCGAAGCGCCCGCCCGCGGCGGCGAGGATGCCGTCTTCGAGCCGCAGGGCCTTGCTCAGCACCAGGTCCGGATCGACCTCGGTCGGTTCGATGCCGGCGGCGAAGTCCTCGATGGCCTGGCGCATGACCTCGGCGTCGCTGCCGCAGTCGCTCCAGCAGTTGTGGAACTCCTGGCCCAGGCGCACCACGAAGCGCGAGGCGTCGGGGTTGTCGAGGTCGATCTTGAGTTTCGAGGCCGCGTAGGCGACGTCGATGTCGCTGCTGGCGAAGAACGGACCCTGCGGGAATTCCGCCGAGTCGGTGTGGCAGTCGGCGCAGAACATCTCGAGCAGCGGATGCACCGTGGCGGCGAACATGCCCGGGTCCGTGGGGAAGTTGCGGCTGGCGCCGGGCTCGCGGATCGCCGGCGCCTTCAGCTCGACGACCTTGGCGGTGCCGGCAGCGCCGTCGGCCCAGTCCTCGATGTAGTTGATCAGGATGTCGGCGCAGGCCTGGTCGCTGTCCAGCCAGCAGTTGTGGCCACCGGCCACCTTGGTCACCAGCAGCGAGTCGCTCGGCGAGCCCAGGTCCACGATCTGGTTGGCGACCTCGTAGGCGAGGTTCACGTCCGCCTTGTTGACGAACACCGGCTGCTGCGTATCACCGTGGCAGCTGCCGCAGCGGTTGTCCGGGACCAGGTTGTCCCACACGGCGACCTTGAAACGCTGCACGTCCTCGCTCTGCGGCGCGGGCCCGGAGTAGTTGCTGGCGTCGATCGTCGTGTTGGTATTGGGCAGCACCTCGACTTCGGTGCCGCTGCCGCCGCTGCAGGCCTGCAGCAGGACGGCGCAGACGGGGGCGAGGAGCAGGCGCGGGATCATCCGGTTCATCGCTCAGTCCCCCATGCAGTAGGCGGCGGTTTCCGCGAAGGCTTGCTTCATGCGGTAGCCGCTGCTGGCGAAGGTCTGGGTGATGCGGGCGATTTCCGCCCGGTCGGCGCTGTTCTCGGGGGCCCGCAGGCAGGTCGTGCGAAACGCTTTCTCGACCTGGCACTGGGCGAAGGCCTGGCTGTGCGCCAGTTCCTGCCCCATCGACTTGGCGCCGCTGCCGGAGCCGGCCAGGGTCG
>CAZOUC010000186.1:4992-5677 GCA_964582825.1 uncultured Enterobacteriaceae bacterium
GCATCCCAGCCGAGTGTCGCGTTCGCGCCGCGGCGCCAGTAGTTCTCCCAGGCGTCGTCGGGCGTGCGGAAGCCGGGCGCGAAGGTGGTCTCGTTGGCAAAATACTTGCGCACCACGCGGGTGCCGGTGACCGGGTCCGTCGCGCCGACGTCGTTGTAGATCAGCGTACCGTTGCGGCCCGTCGGGTCCGCGTCGGCGTCGAAGGTGAAGTCGTAGTAGGCAAAAGCCTGGGCCAGCGGGTCCATGCCCGCATGGCAGGTGACGCAGTTGTTCAGGAACACGCGGCTGTCGCCACCGGGGCTGCGCGCGACGTCCTGGCGGATGCGGTCGGGCGGCGCGGTGCCGTCCTTGACCGCCTCGAGGTCGCGGCACAGGAAATTGATCAGCGTGAAGCGGAACATCGCCCGGTTGGTGCCGGCGATGAAGAAGGCCTGCGCCGCGGCCCGGGTGGTCATGACCCCGGCGGTCGCCTGGCTCGGCAGGCCGCTGCGTTGCGACTGCGTGCTGCGTTCGAGCACGTCGCGCAGCGGCAGGCCGCGGCTCTCGAGTTCCTCGTAGTGGCGGTTGTCGCTGAGGGAGTAGGGCGGCAGGCCGTACTGCTCGTCGGCCACGTAGAGGATGTCGCCGTACAGCACCTGCCGGAAATCGACATCGTCGCGGACCATGCCGACCACCGTGGCCGTGA
>CAZOUC010000187.1:0-5656 GCA_964582825.1 uncultured Enterobacteriaceae bacterium
CTCCACGAAGCTGCGTCTTGGTGATCAGGTCAGCGTCGTGCTGCCGCCCCCGCCACAGCCGTCGATGGCGACCGCGCCCAGGGCGGTGACGGCGCGGCGGAACGCCCATCGATTGGGTTTTTGGCGCAGGCTTCGCGTGCGCGCCGCCGCAGGGTGATCGTGCCGGGTCATGTGCCTGTGTGCCTGCAACGAATCGGGCAGAGCATACCCCGTTTCGAGGCCTCGCCGCCGCGCCGTCGATGCCCGTTCGAGCGTAGACCGCTGGCGCGGAATGGCGGACGCGCGCAAATCGCATCGAAGGCGGCGCTATACTCGGGACAAACGCCAACGATGCATGCCCGCTTGCCGTCCGTTGTGGGTCGCAACGAGCAGGAACCGACACCATGGCCGCCAGACCCATTCCTCCGCTGGACCTGATGTTCTTCCTGACGGAATCGCCGCAGAGTCCGAAGCACGTGGGCAGCGTACAGGTGTTCAAGATGCCGCCGGACGCGCCCGAGTCGTTTCTGCGCGATCTCGTCGACACGTTCCGGGCGGCGCCGGTGGCGGCGCCGTTCGACCACCACCCGCACTTTCCACGGATCGGAATGCCGGAATGGTGCCGCGACGAGCATATGGAAATGAGCTATCACGTGCGGCATTCCGCGTTGCCCGCACCCGGCACCGACAGCCAGTTGATGGAGGTGATCGAACGCCTGCACGCCGGTATGCTCGACCGGCGCCGTCCGGGCTGGATCTGTCAGGTAATCGAGGGCCTGGAGCACGACCGCTTCGCGATATACACCAAGGTGCACCACGCCTACATCGACGGCATGTCGGGCGTGAAACGCATGTATGCCTCGCTGTCGACCTCGCCGAACGAGCGCCGGATCGTGCCCTCCTGGTCGCTCGAAGAGAAGGCGCGCCAGGCCAAGGGCGGCCCGCGTCGCAGCCCCGCTGCCGCGCTGGCGCGCCAGGCCTGGGGCCTGATGGAAACAGCCGGCCTGTTCACCGACCTCGGCATGCAGTGGTTCCGGCTGCGCCGGCGCAAGGCGCAGATCCCCTACTCCGCCGCCTACACACGGATGAACCGGCCACTGGAGTGGGACACGCGTTCGACCGCGGTGTGCAGCCTGCCGCTGGACCGGGTCAAGGCCATCGGGAAAGCCAGCGGTACCACCGTCAACGAGGTCGTGCTGGCGGTGATCGGTGCGGCTCTCGACGACTATCTTGAGCGTCACGGCGAACGCACCGCCTCGCCGCTGGTGGCGCTGTGCCCGATGTCCCTGCGCAAGAAAGGCGACGACACCGCCTCGGCACGGGTGTCGGCGGTGCACGTGCAGATGGGGAATCCGGGCAGCGCGCCCGCCGACCGGCTGCGGCAGGTGGCCGAATCGTCCCACGCCGCGAAGGAGATGGTCGGCGGCCTGTCGTCGGAGGCGTTGATGGACTTTGCCGTCACCTATTTCGCGCTGATGGAACTGCTGAACCGCAGCAAGCTCGACCGCTTTCTCGCCCCGTCATATAACGTTCTGGTGTCCAATGTGCCCGGCCCCGGACAGGACCGGATGTACCTGGCCGGCGCCGAACTCGAGGCCAGCTATCCGATCTCGACCCTGCTGCCGGGCACCAACCTCAACGCGACGCTGCTGTCTCACGGCAACCGACTGGACTTCGGGCTGATGGGTGACCGCCACTCGCTGCCGGATCTCGAGGTCGTGGCCGAGCGCATGCTGGTACGCTTCGAGGAACTCGCGAGGGAGGTGCTCGGCGCCAACCCCGCCGCAAGACGCCGGAAACGCGCTGGCGCCCGATCCAGAGCCAAGCGGCCTGTCACGGCGCGTCCCGCAAAGAAGTCTGAGCGAACGGCCCAGCCCAAAGCCCGGCGCCGACCCAGAACGAAATGAGACCGTTCTGCAAACGGCTCGGGACTCGGTCGGGCGCTTGAAACCCCTAGGGCTCCAGGGGCTTGTCCTTATGCGCTTCGTACCACGCCCGCTGGGCGCGAATGTCGTCCTCCAGTCGTGCGACCTGAGCGTCCCAGGGGGCATAGCCCACCATATCCTCGAAATCGTACACGCCAGCCCAGTTCATCCTCCAACCGCCATCCACGGCAGCCTCGAGCGCGCGTGCCGCCCGCTGCCGTTCACCCCGTGCGGCATGGATGAATGCATCGAGCGGCCCGTACCCCGTTCCCAGACGACCAAAGCGTTGCATGTCGTCCATCGTCTCCAGTGCCTCGTCGAACAGGCGGTCCGCCCGCTCCGTTAGACCACCGTCGTGCAACACCAGGGCGGCGGCGGTCGTCTCGAGGACATCGTAGCGGTCAAAATTGCTGCGGCCGGCGGCGAGCTCTGGATACCACTCGCTCAGTGTCGCGAACGCGGCTTGATGCTCGCCAAGCTGCGCCTGCAGGGTCGCAATCAGCATGAACGCCACGGGTTCCTGGCGCCTGGTGACGAATTCCCGCAGCACCTCGAGCGCCCGTTCGGGATTCCGACGCGACATCTCGAGAAACGCTCGTGTCGGCACCAGGCCATCCGGCAGGCGCGCTTCCGCGGCGTCGATGCAGGCTTCCGCGCCCTCGTGGTCGCCGAGGTCCAGGCGTATGTGACACACCCGAAACACGTACAGCGCGTGATCCGGATCGAGTTCGGCGGCGCGCTCGGCCCAGCGAAGCGCCTCGGCGACGCGGCCTTCCTCCCACAGAATCAACGCGTGCAGGCCGTAAGCGTCTGCGTAATCCGGTTGCCGTTCACGCAGATCGCGCAGCAGCGCCAGGGCATCCTCAGTCCGACCGAGCTGGAATTGGATGGCCGCGTAGTTGACCAGCAGGCTTGCCGTGCCATGATGCAGCGCCATGGCTTCGCGCATGTGGTGCATTGCTTCTTCGGGTCGACCGGAGACGCGCATCAGGTGGGCCAGCCAGTTATGGGCATGGGCGTTACTCGGGTTCAGTTCGATGGCCCGACGCAGGGCACTCTCCGCTGCGTCGTTGTGGTCCCGGGCCATGCGAATAAAGCCGAGCGCCGCGTGCGCCTCGGACAGCTCCGGATCCAGCTCCAGGGCTCGCTGCAGCGCCCACTCGATACGCTCGGGCTGGTCGTCGGCCTCCCGGAACTTGGACAGACGGGGCATAACCAGCGACAGCGCCAGCCCGGAATAGGCACGGGCATAGTCGGGATCGAGTTCGATCGCCCGTTCGAAATGCGCCGCCGCCCGGGCATAACTCTCCAGCCGGTTGTGTCGCAGGGCGACAAGACCCTCGCCGTACTCCAGGTACGCACCCAGGCTGTTCGTGGGCTGCCGATCCAGACGGAGTCGTTCCTCTGCTCCCAGTCTGGCCCGGAGTTCGGCGGCGATTCTGCGGGTGATCTCCGACTGCACGTCGAACAACTGGTCCAGTGCGATGTCACGTTCGAAACTCTCTGCCCAGATGCTTTCGCCCCGCCGCGTATCAACCAGGTGAACATTGACTTTTACTCGATCGCCTTCGCGCTGCACCCCGCCTTCGAGCACGGCGGTCACGCCGAGTTCGCGACCGATGTCCTGTACCGACAGATCGGTGCCCCTGTACCGCTCGGTCGAGGTGCCGGGAATGACCCGATCGATGTCAGATATCTTGGTGAGACGCACGAGGATGTCCTCACGCATGCTTTCGGCAAACAGATCGTGGCCGGATCCGTCGTCGGGCGTGCGGAACGGCAGAACCGCTATCGAACGCAAGACCGTGCTGGCCTCACTGGCGGCAAGTGCCTCGACGACCGGCCTGTCGCGGGCCAACGGCTGCCCGGTACTCAGGGCCGGGGCCTGCTGTTGATCCTGGGCTACCCGGTCGGGGGCATCGATCAGGCCGCGTACTGCCAATGCGCTCAGAGCGACCAGCGCCAGACTGGCCACAACCCAGAGAAGGCGTGCAGCCCGCGGATGAACGGGGCGGGTCGCCACGGAAGATGGCGAGGTCAGCTCGTTTTCCTCCGGATCCGGTACCACCGTGCAGATCAAGCGATACCCGCGTTTGGGTACGGTCTGTATGTACTTCGGTCGGCGACGATCGTCACCGAGGGCGCTGCGCAGTTGCGCCACACAACGCGTCAGGGGTTCGTCGGAAACGACCCGGGTTCCCCAGACTTCTGCCAGCAGCCGGTCGCGTTCAACCAGTTCGCCGGCGTGGGAAGCCAGGCACAGCAACACGTCCATGACCTTGGGTTCGACGTGTACCGTTCCGGCAGGACCGGTCAGCGTGCCGTCGAGGGGAGAGACACGCCAGTCTCCGATCTGAAATCCGCTTCTCAATGGATTCATCGTCGCCCTTCAGATCGTGCAAGGCTCGATCACGATACTGGATCGCCGTGACAGACGCACGAACGGGCGCGGCGCCCTGCGGGCGCCGGTCCCGTCGATGGCGCGATCCTACGGCGTTATGCCATTCGTTCCAGCGGAGCCACTGAAAGCGATCGACTTCTCTGACTCCGGCGCGCCGCTGCGGGCCTGCAGGCGGTTCACCAGCCGGTGGTTATCACTCGCAATCAAGGCGGCGTCGCGAGTACGCAGACTTGCCAGATACGCGTCCATCTGTTCCGGACGCGCGCGATCGAAATCGCGGCGTGCCCCCGAGTAGTCGCCGATGAACGCCCTCAGCACTCCACGATTGTTGAACGAGGCCTTACTCGGCTGCTCGGTCACCGCGCGCTCGCAGGTGCGCTCCGCGGACTCCAGCGCACCCATCAGGATGTAAGCCCCGCAGAGCGTGGTCAGGGCCATGCCCCGTTCGACCTGACCCGCTTGCAGTGCGGATTCCAGTTCGGCTACGCCCGCCGTCACATTGCCTGACGTTATGGCGTCGACGCCGGGAACGGACTCGAACGCGACCCGGAACGGAAATTGCTCGGCCGTCACCCCGGCAGACGCCGTGCCGGCCAGAGCGAGAGACAACAGAATGGCCGGCGACGTGAGGGTCTTAAAGTCGGATTTCTTCATCGTAAGCACTCCAGTTTTCATTAAGCGGGGCGACGCGCCCCGTCAATTCCAGAGTGGTCTGAATCGAAAATCCGCTACTGATTGCCTGGCGATGTTTACCTGCGGAAAGCTGATGAATCAGGGAATGTTGCGATTTTGACGCTATTGTGACGGCAACATCGGGTCCCGAACGCCCGGTGCCGCGCGCGGCTCGCGGCCAGGGGCTGCCAACGATCGGGGGGGGCTGGCGTGCCGGACGCACTGCCGCCGGCGCCCGAGCCACTGACCGGACGGCTGGCTGCCTAAACGGTGAGATGACCGCGCTTGGCCCAGTACACGGTGCCGGTCCGGGTGGCCAGCCCCACCTGGTGACCGTCGGGCAGGCGCAGCCAGGTACGCGGCGCCTGCGCCTGGCCGTTGACCGCCAGGAATCCCTCGACCACGAGAATCTCCAGGCCTCCGGCTGCGACGCGCGCCGGCAGCTCGACGTCGGGTGACAGGCGCTCGAGGGTTACGATCTCGCCCGGCCCCTCGAACAGCCGCTGCGTTTCGTGACCCGCCCGCAGGCCGTCACGCCATACGCCCTGGCGCGTGTCGATTACGACCTGCGGTTCGCCCCGGGGCTGCATCTGGCACAGCTTGACGAAGATGGTGCAGCCTTCGGAACTGTACGGCGCGTGGCTCGAACCCGGCGGATTGCGCACGTAGGTGCCTGCGG
>CAZOUC010000188.1:0-5654 GCA_964582825.1 uncultured Enterobacteriaceae bacterium
CCAGCGGGCGCGGCAGCGATGCCAGGCGCTCACGCCAGTCGTGTTCCGCAGCGGCGATCGCCTGCCGATCGATGTCCAGCAGGGGCAGGCGCAGTTGCAGGGTATTCCGAGCCGGGGCCAGCCAGGTCTCGTAGCCGGTGACGATCAGGTCGAATTCCTCGAAGCGGGCGTTCGGCTTGCCGACCAGCACGATGCGCGTACGCCCCCCGGACTGAGCACGCACCCACAGCGCCGCCATTGCCGGCCGCCGCCCGACGGTCAGGATCAGGTCCGGCCAGGGGGGCGACAGCTCGTCGGATCGAGCCAGGTCGAGGTGCGCGATGCTGGGCCGGAAACGCGGTTTGCCCTCGACCCATTGCGGCAGCATCACCAGGTGTCGACGCTCGACGGGATGATCGAGCGCGGCGACTATGGTCTCCACCTGGTTGTTGTCGCCGCCCTTGTCGCCGAGCAGGCACCAGATCCTGGGCGACGCCGCGCTCACGGCAAGCTCAGGCCGCGCTGCTGGCCGCGTCCTCGCCGAACCGGTAGCCGAGCGTCGGCGACAGGCGCGCGCGCGCCAGCTCTTCGAGTTCGGCGACCTGCGGTGGCGTGAAGTAGTCGCGGTAGCCGCCGATCTTGCCGCGGCGCACCTTGAAGGTGTTCGGGTCATTGCGGTCGCGCAGCGCCATGCCACCCTGGCGGAACACGCCGCGGCTCTCCATCTCCCGCAGATTGTCGAACGAGGCCCACTCGACCGCCTGGGCGATTTCGGCGTCGCTGAAATCCTCGCCCATGTGCTCGGTCACGCGGCGCAGGAAGCGCGCCGGCTCGGTGCGCAGCTCCTCGTAGTGCAGCACGATACCGCGTTCCAGTTGCGACGTATTGCGTTCCCAGTCGTTCAGGTAGTCGATCAGGAACGGCAGGCCGATATCGCTGTGTCGAACGAAATCCCACATCTGCACGCTGTGGCGGTCGATCGGGTGCTCGATGAAGTGGTTGATCAGTTCCTGCTTGTGCCGCGACTGGCGCTTGGTGAACTGGAAATACCAGGACACGGCGATGTCGATCGGGTTGCGGGCGATGAAGACCACCGGCTTGTGCCGCAGCGGCGAATCCGGCGCGCCGGCGGCCAGGGCGGCGCCGACCTCGCCCTCGTAGCTGTAATAACCATTGGTGGCCGCCAGGCGCGGAATGGCCGGGTTGCGCAGCGCCAGCTCGTCGGTGTTGATCAAGGTCGACTCGGGCAGGTCGTAGCGCAGTTGATACAGGCGCGACAGCATGACCTTGAGCCAGGTGTTGCCGCTCTTCGGGTGTCCGATGATCAGCAGGCCGGCACGTTCCGCCTTGGCGAGTTCGAGGCGAGCCAGCTGGCGGCGCCGCAGCGCCACGCGCGAGCGCGCCGGCAGCGGCATGGTCGGCAGCAGGATCAGCCACTTCTTGACACCGTCACTCAGTCGAATCATGCGCTCCATCCCGTGGCGGGCTTCGGCGCGGCATGGCGCCACGCAAACTGCAAAGTCTGTTCGATGCCTGGCGAGGACTCAAGGCTTGGGCGCGCCGATTCGGTAGGATCACCACAATCGGCAACCGTTCCGGTCCGGCGGCGGCTAGAATGTCGGCGATGACCGTCCAAGTGCTCGACCGCTACATCACCGTCGAGATCGTCAGGCCGTTCCTGCTCGGAACGGGCCTGCTGGTGCTGATATTCGCCGGTTACAGCACCGCGATCCGCATGGCGGACGCGGCCAACGGCCTGATCACACCGACCACGGTCGCCAAGCTGACCGGTCTCAACATCATGATGGCCCTCGAGGTGCTGCTGCCGACCGCGCTGTACCTGTCGGCACTCGCGGCGATCGGCCGGCTGCACCGGGACTCGGAAATGGCCGCACTGCACGCCGCCGGAATCGGCGAATTCCGCATCCTGATCGCGGTCGTCAAGCTGTCGGTGGCCGTGGCGCTCGTGACGGGCTTCCTGTCCCTGACCGGGCGGCCCTGGGCCTACGGGCAGACCTACGCCCTGGAGGCAGCCGCGCAGCAGGCGGTGCAGCTGCAGCGCATCGAGGCCGGGACTTTCGTCGAGCTGCCCGACACCGGCTACGTCCTGTTCGCACGCCGTGTCGACCGCGAGACGGGCGTGCTCGGGGACCTGTTCCTGCGCAAGATCTATCCGCGGCGCACCGAGATCATCACCGCACGGGAAGCGGAGTTCCGCCTGCCGGGGCCGGAGCAGCCCGGCCGTGTCGAATTCCGCGACGGCCACACCTACGTGCTCGATCACCGCGGCCGGCGGGACCTGCAGCAGAGCTTCAACACCCTGGTGATCCATCTCGCCGAAACGGAAACCCAGACCCGCTTCCGCCGCAAGGCAGAGCCGACCTGGAACCTGTTGGATTCGCCCGCGGTCAAGGACGTGGCCGAAATACAGTGGCGCTTCTCCACACCGCTGGCGACCGTCCTGCTGGCGATGCTGGCGGTTCCCCTGGCGCGCTCGGGGCCTCGCCAGTCGCGCACCAGCGGCATGATTTTCGGCCTCGCCGTCTACACGCTGTTCTTTGGCATCGCCACCGTGGCGCGCAACCTCGTCGAGGAAGGCACGGTCGCGGCGATGCCGGGCATCTGGTGGAGCTACGCGCTGCTCGCAGCCGTCGTGTTCGTTCTGCTGATCTGGCCGCGCCTGCGGCTGCTGCTGAGGCGCAGGTGAGCATCCTCAATCGTTACCTGATGCGCGAGCTGCTCGGCGCGTGGCTGCTGATGACGCTGATCTTCAGCGCCGTGTTCACGTTGCTGCTACTGCTCGACGAGATCGACCAGGTCAACGAGCGCTACACGATAGGTCACGCCTTCCTGTTCCTGCTGAAGACCCTGCCGACGCGGATCGTCGACCTGGCGCCGGTATCGGTTCTGCTCGGCACCCTGCTCGCGCTCGGCAACCTGGCGCGTCATAGCGAAATCATCGTGATGCGCACCAGCGGCGTGTCACTGCGGGACATGGTGCGCGGCATGTTGCCACCCGTGGTGGGCCTGGTTGCCCTGCTCTACCTGTTCAGCGAGTACGTTGCCGCGCCGCTGCATTTCCAGGCCGAAACGGAGCGCGAAGTGGTACGCAGCGGCCGCGTCGACCTGCTGGCCGGCGAAGGCCTGTGGTCGAACGACGGCAACCGCTTCATCAACGTGCGCGCGCTGCGGCTCGGCCACATCCCGCAGGGTATCGAAGTCTTCCACTTCGACGAGAGCGGCGCCCTGCTGCGCTACCTGCGTGGCCGCGAAGCCGAGGTGACCGGCGACCGCGCCTGGACCCTGCAAGGCGTGCAGCGCAAGGACATGGTCAACGATGTTCTGCGCACCCGCTGGGAGCGCAGTCTCGATATCGGTGAATTCTGGCTGCCTGAGGAGCTTCCGGTGCTGGCCCAGTCACCGGCCGGGATGGCGCCGAGCGCCCTGTGGGAGTACATCCGTTACCTGGAATCCACCGAGCAGAACTCGGAGCGCTTCCGTTTCGTGTTCTGGCAGCGCATCACCGTGCCCCTGGCGGCGGCGGCGATGGCGCTGCTGGCTGCCCCCATCGGCGCCGGCCTGCGCAACGCCCGCGGCGGGACCGCCGGAACGCAGCTCGCGATCGGCGCGATGGTCGGCATCGCCTTCTACACGGCCAGCCAGATCACCTACAACGCCGGGCTCATCTACGGTCTGCCGGCATCCTTCGTCGCCCTGCTGCCGGTCGTGCTCGTTGCCGGCGCGGGCCTGTGGCTGCTGTCGCGGGAAAGCTGAGCGCCTGATTCCGGCGACCCGGGGCTCTCGAGTCGCTTGCTCCGGACCGGGCCCGGTTCCGGCGGGCCAGGCGCCTCGGCCGGAAAACGCAAAAGGCGACATCCCTGTCGGCTCGACGGCGGCCGTCCATGGCCGCCGACGTTTCCGGCAGAGGCGCCTGGCCCGCCGGAACCTACCCTGCAACTCCGAACGAACGAACGACCGCGCCGCACGGGCGGATCACTCCGGGCAGCAGAATGCACGAAGTTCACGCTTTGCCAACGCCCCGGGAACTGCGACGATACGGCTTTTTGCCAGGGGCCATCCCGGTCCGATGAGATTCCTGTTCACGCTGTTTCGCGCGCATCCCGGACAGAGCCTGGTGATGCTGACGGCGATGCTGCTGGCCGGTCTCGCCGAAGGCCTGGGCCTGTCGGCGCTGCTGCCGCTGCTGAACCTGGCCATCCAGAAGGACGCGCCGGCACCGGACCTCGAGCGGAGCGAGCTGGAAGAACTGGTGTTCTCGCTGCTGGACCGCCTCGACATATCGCCGTCGATCGGCGTCATGCTGATCGCGATCGTACTGGCGGTTCTGCTCAAGAGCAGCCTGATGCTGGTGGCCGAGCGCAAGGTCGGCTACATTGCCGCGCAGCTCGCCACCGACCTGCGCCTCGAACTCCTCAAAGCCATTCTGCTGAGCCGCTGGGAGTATTTCCTGCACCAGCCGGTCGGCAAGCTGACCAACTCCCTGGCAACCGAGGCGCAGCGCACCTCGGAAGCGTTCATTTTCGGCGCTGCGGCGGTCACCTTCGCGCTGCAGGCCATGGTGTATTTCGCCGTGGCCCTGACGGTCTCCTGGCAGGCTACCCTGGTGGCGCTGGTCGCCGGTGTGCTGGTCATCGCGCCGGCGAACCTGCTGGTCAAGCGCGCCCGCAAGGCCGGCAAGAGCCAGACCGAGTTCACCCGGTCGCTGATGGCGCGGATGACCGACACCCTGCAGTCGGTCAAGCCGCTCAAGGGCATGGGTCGCGAACACCTCGCCGACTCGGTTCTGGAAATGGAAACGTCGCGCATCAACCAGGCGCTGCGCAAGGCGGTGTTCAGTACCGCCCTGCTCGGTGCGGCGCAGGAGCTGAACTTCGCGATCCTGATCAGCGCCGGGATGTGGCTGGCGCTGGTCGTGCTCGGCATGCCCGTGGCCACGGTTACCGTGCTCGTGGTCGTGCTCGGCCGCATGCTCGCGCAGATCGGCAAGGTGCAGCGCCACATCCAGAAGATGGCCGTCGGCGAGAGCGCGTACTGGTCGATCCGCCGCACCGTCGACGAGGCGCTCGCGGCGCGCGAGGAACTGGGCGACGGTGCCGAGCCGCGCCTCGAGCGCGGTATCCGCTTCGAGGACGTGCGCTTCGCCTACGACGGCGCCGACGTGCTGCGTGGCATCGACCTGGAGATTCCGGCGGGCCGCCTGACCACCCTGGTCGGCTCTTCGGGCGCCGGCAAGACCACGATCATCGACCTGATCATCGGCCTGCTGCAGACCGATCGCGGCCGTATCCTGGTCGACGACGCCGACATTCGGGAACTCGACATGAGGACCTGGCGGCGCCGCATCGGCTACGTGCCGCAGGAAACCTTGTTGTTGCACGACACGATCGAACACAACGTGACACTGGGCGACACGTCGTTGAGCGGAGAGGACGTCGAACGGGCGCTGCGCGACGCCGGCGCATGGGACTTCGTGCAGTCATTCCCGGACGGCCTGCAGCACGTGGTCGGCGAACGTGGCGGCAAGCTGTCGGGGGGACAGCGCCAGCGCATCATGATCGCCCGGGCGCTGGTACATAGGCCGGCACTGCTGATTCTCGACGAAGCCACGAGCGCTCTCGACCGGGCCAGCGAACGCGCCATCTGCGCCACGCTGG
>CAZOUC010000189.1:0-3955 GCA_964582825.1 uncultured Enterobacteriaceae bacterium
CCAGACCACCGCGCGGGCGGTCGGCCGTTTGCTGCGCGGGGCGACGATCATCACTGCCGTGCTCGTCGCCATGCAGGCTCTGGGTTACAGCGTGTCCAGCGTGCTGGCCTTCGGCGGCATCGGCGGCCTGGCCATCGGTTTCGCCGCCAAGGACCTGCTGGCCAACCTGTTCGGCGGCCTGATCATCTACCTGGATCGGCCGTTCCGGGTCGGTGACTGGGTGCGGTCGCCGGACCGCGAGATCGAGGGGGTCGTCGAGGACATCGGCTGGCGCGTCACCACGATCCGCACCTTCGACAAGAGGCCTCTTTACGTGCCCAACGCGACGTTCACCACCATGTCGGTGCAGAACCCTTCGCGCATGACGCACCGGCGCATCTACGAGACGATCGGAGTGCGCTACGCGGACGCCGGCAGAGTCGGCGACATCGTCCGTGATGTCCGGGCGATGCTCGAGACGCACGAGGCCATCGACCAGTCGCAGACCCTGATCGTCAACTTCAATCGCTTCGGACCCAGCTCGCTCGACTTCTTCATTTACTGCATGACCCGGACGACCAACTGGATCGAGTACCACGCGCACAAGGAGGACGTGCTGCTCAGGGTCCTCGGGATCATCGACAGCCACGGCGCCGAAGTCGCCTTCCCGACCCAGACCCTGCACATCGAGGGGCTGGGCAGGCCGGGCGCGGAGCCGGCGCCCGAATGAACGCCGCGGTCCGTCACCTCGGTATCCTGCTGGGCAGCGGCGCGGCCGCCCTGACGGCGCTCGCTGCCGGTCGGCGCCTTACCGTCGATACGCCCTGGGGTGCGCTCGCCGCGCCGCTGCGGCGGCTCGGCCGGGATGGTCTCGAGATCTCGGTGCTGGCCCGGCACGGCGACGAGCACCGTCTCGCGCCGCATCGCATCAACTACCGGGCGAATCTCTGGGCGCTGCGGGAGCAGGGCGTGGATGCGATCCTCGCGCTCAACACGGTCGGCGGCATCACCGCCGCCTGCGGCGCCGGCAGCCTGGTGGTGCCGCACCAGCTGATCGACTACACCTGGGGGCGCGAGTCGACCTACCACGACGGCAGCGCGCTGGCGCTGCGCCACGTCGATTTCTCGCGACCCTTCGACCCCGGGCTCAGTGCGATGCTGTGTGCGGCCGGAGCGGCGGTCGGCGAGGCATTGCTGCCGTCGGGCGTGTACGGGGTGTCGCAGGGGCCGCGTCTCGAGACCGTGGCGGAGATCGACCGTATGGCGCGGGACGGCTGCGACATCGTGGGCATGACCGCGATGCCCGAAGCGGTGCTGGCCGCCGAGCTCGAGATCCCCTACGCGATGCTCGCGCTGGTGGTGAATCCGGCGGCCGGTCGCGGGCCCGAGCGCATCGAGATGAGCGCCATCGAGGCGGAGCTCGACGCCGGCATGGCGCGCGTCGCGCGCGTCGTCGACCGCCTGCTTCAGTCGCTCGGCGCCGGCTCCGGCGGGGCCGGCTCCCAGGGCTCGATGTAGACCAGCAGACCGAAGCGTGGATGGTCGAGGTAGTGCAGTTCGCCGCTGCGCAGCCGGCGGCGCTCGCGCAGCACCCAGCTCTCGACCGGCAGGTAGGCGGCGCCGGCCTCGTCGTCACCGCGCGGCAGGCCGTCCGGCCCCAGAACCACGTCGACCGGCTCGTCGGGCGCGGCATCGGTCCAGCCCGGCACCGGTCCCACCACGACCGGTTCCTCGACCGGCAGGACGGGCGGCGCTGCCGGCAGCCGTGGCAGCGGCACCGGCTCGCCGCTCAGCTCGCCCGCGGGCTCGAAGCGGCTCAGCCACAGGTGCGCGCCGACGTGCAGGTAGCGGGCTCGGTCGAATTCGACATAGCCCTCGAGTTCCCGGTGCTCGCCGAAATCCTCGCCACCTTGCAGCAGCACCCGGGTGGTGGCGCCGCCCTCCGGCAGGGCTTGCCGCCAGGCCTCGTGAGCCAGCAGGCGGTAGCCGCGCGAGCGGCGGATGCGTTGCGCCGTGTCGTCGCGCAGTCGCGCGTCCGCTTCGAGACGGGCCATCGCGCGCGGCGGCGTCGGGCCGGTGGCCGGCTGCTCCGACGCGCCGGAATCCGCGTCCGGGGCGAGGTCCGCGGCCGTTGCGTCACCGTCCCGGAGCACGGTTCCGGTCGCTGCCGTGGCTTCGTCGGTGGCCAGCTCCGCGGCGGTACGCCGTGCCTGTCGCTCGGCGTCGAGGCGGGCGAGCTCGGCGTCTGACGGCAGCAGCCAGCGCAGGTCCTCGGGCAAAATCTGCGGCGGCTGTCCCTGGTACAGCTCGGTGTCGCTCGGGTAGAGCTGGCGGAAGGCGATCAGCTCGATCTGGTACCAGTCTTCGTAGTCGACACCCTGGGCAGTATCGCTGTCCGGGACCGGCTGGCCGAGCGCCAGCAGCGGCGCGGCGAGCAGCAGTGCCGCCAGTCCGCTAGGTCCCGGGGCGCGGCGCAGCGAGCTTGCCAAGCAGTATCTCAAGGTAGGCGATTCTCTTGTCGGGCTCGGCGAGCTCGGTGCCGAAGCGCAGCCGTGTACCGCCGTCGAGCCGGAACTGAACAGGGTCGGATTGTACCAACTCCACCAGGGTCAACGGGTCCACCCGTGGTGTGTTCGAGAATTCGAGCAGGCCGCCGCGCTCGGAGGCCTCGATCTTGACCAGGCCGAGCGCCTGCGCGCGCAGCCGCAGGCCGTTGACCCGGAACAGGTTGCGGATCGCGTCGGGCAGCAGGCCGAAACGGTCGATCATTTCCACCTGCAACTCGCGCAGCTCCTCGTCGCTGGCGGCATTGGCGATGCGCTTGTACAGCACCAGGCGATGGTGCGCGTCGGGCAGGTAGTCCTCGGGGATCAACGCCGGCAGGCGCAGGTTGATGTCCAGGGCGTCACCCACCGTCGTGTCCACGTCGGGAACCTGGCCGGCGCGAATCGCCGCGACGGCGCGCTCGAGCATGTCCATGTACAGGTTGAAGCCGATGCTCTCGATCTGGCCGCTCTGTTCCTCGCCGAGCAGCTCGCCGGCCCCGCGGATCTCCAGGTCGTGTGTCGCCAGCAGGAAGCCGGCACCGAGCGTGTCGGCTTCGGCGATCGCCGCGAGGCGCTTCTCGGCATCTGCGGTCATGCCGGATTCCGGAACCAGGAGGTAGGCGTAGGCCTGGTGGTGCGAGCGTCCGACGCGGCCGCGCAGCTGGTGCAGCTGCGCGAGGCCGAAGCGATCGGCGCGGTCGATGATGATCGTGTTCGCCGACGGCACGTCGATGCCGGTCTCGATGATGGTGCTGCAGCACAGCACGTTGCTGCGCTTGTGGTAGAAGTCCGACATCACCCGTTCCAGCTCGGCCTCGCGCAGCTGTCCGTGGGCGATGGCCAGTCGCGCCTCGGGGACGAGCTCGCTGATCTCCCGCGCCCGGCGTTCGATGCTGCGCACTTCGTTGTGCAGGAAGTAAACCTGGCCGCCGCGGCGCAGCTCCCGCGTGATGGCGTCGAACAGCACGGCCCGGTCCGCGCGTTGCACGAAGGTCTTGACGGCCAGGCGGCGCGACGGCGGGGTGGCGATGATCGACAGCTCGCGCAACCCGGACATGGCGAGGTTCATCGTGCGTGGAATCGGCGTGGCGGTCAGGGTCAGGATGTCGACCTCGGCGCGCAGGGACTTCAGCCAGTCCTTCTGGCGCACGCCGAAGCGGTGCTCCTCGTCGATGATCAGCAGACCGAGGTCGCGGTAGCGGATCCTGCCCTGCAGCAGCTTGTGCGTGCCGATGACGATGTCGACGCCACCCTGCTCGAGGCGCTCGATCACCGCGTCCTGGGCCTTGCCGCTGCGAAAGCGCGACAGCAGTTCGATGTTGATCGGCAGGCCGGCGAAGCGATCGCTGAAGGTGTCGTAGTGCTGCTGTGCAAGGAGCGTGGTCGGGACCAGCACCGCGACCTGCTTGCCTCCGGCGACGGCGAGGTAG
>CAZOUC010000189.1:3965-5648 GCA_964582825.1 uncultured Enterobacteriaceae bacterium
CGACTTCGGTCTTGCCGAAGCCGACGTCGCCGCAGACCAGGCGGTCCATCGTGCGCGGCGCGGTCATGTCGGCCGTCACCGCCTCGATCGCGGATTCCTGGTCGAGTGTCTCTTCGAAAGGAAAGCCCTGGCAGAACGCCTCGTATCCGGCATCGGGCGGGGGGAAAGCGTGTCCGGGTCGCGCCTCGCGGCGGGCGTACACCTCCAGCAACTCGGCCGCCGCGTCGCGGATTTTCTCCGCCGCACGCCGGCGCACCCGTGCCCACTGGTCGCCGCCGAGCCGGTGCAGCGGCGCCTGGTCCGGCTCGGCCCCGCTGTAGCGGCTGATCAGGTGCAGGGAGGTGACCGGTACGTACAGGCGGGCGCCGTCGGCGTACTCGAGGGTCAGGAACTCGTTGCGTTCGCCGTCGACATCGAGGGTCTCGAGCCCGAGATAGCGGCCCACGCCGTGGTCGACGTGCACCACCGGCGCGCCCTCGCGCAGCTCGGCCAGATTGCGGATCAGGGTATCGGGACTCTCCGCGCTGCGCTGGCGGCGCCGCCGCTGCTGGACCCGCGCGCCGAACAGCTGCGTCTCGGTCACCAGGCGGAAACCGAGCTGCGGCGCCTCGAAGCCCGCGGCGAGCGGCGCGACGGTGATGCCCAGCGCCGCGTCGCCTTGCAGGAACTCCTGCCAGCCCGGGTACTCCTGCGCCGTCATGCCGGAGCGGGCCAGCAGGTCCTGAAGTGCCTCGCGGCGGCCCGGGGACTCGGCGCACAGCAGGGAGCGGGCGGCGGCTCCGGCGACGTGGCGGTCGAGGGCGGCGAGCGGCGCGCTGCCGCGTGCATCTGCGGGGAGTGAGGGCCCCGGCGTGATCGCGAAGTCGACGGTGCCGCCGCCGCTGCTGCGGATTTCGGCCCGTGGCATCGTCTTCAGGCTCGCGAACACCTCGTCCACGGGCAGGTACAGCTCGACGGGCGGCAGCAGCGGCCGCGTCGGCTCGACGGCACGTTCCCGGTAGCGGTGCTCGAGCGCGCGCCAGAACGCCTGGCCGGCCTCGTGCACTCCCGGCGCCACGACGACTCGCGTTGCGGCAGGCAGGTAATCGAACAGGCAGGCCATGTCCGGAAAGAACAGGGGCAGGTAGTACTCGATGCCGCCGGGCGCCAGCCCCTGGCTGACGTCCTGGTAGAGCGGACACAGACGGTGGTCGACGTCGAAGCGGCGGTGCCACTGGTCGCGGAAACGCGCGATGCCGCTGGCATCAAGCGGAAACTCCCGGGCCGGCAACAGCTGGATGCGCTCGACCTGCTCGGCGCTGCGCTGGGTTTCGCAGTCGAATGGCCGCAGCGAGGCAATTTCGTCGTCGAAGAACTCGACCCGGTAAGGCTGGCGGCTGCCCATCGGGAACAGGTCGACGATGGCGCCGCGCACCGCGTACTCGCCGTGTTCGTAGACGGTCTCGGCGAGGCGGTAGCCGGCACGCTCGAGCTGTCCGCGCAGGCTGGCCTGGTCGAGTTGCTGGCCCTGGTCGAGCAGCAGGCTGCTGGCGCCGATGTAGCTGACCGGCGGCAGGCGCTGCATCAGCGTGGCGATGCTGATGACCAGCACCGCCCGCGGGCCTCTGGGCAGGCGGCTCAGGGTGCTGAGCCGCGTCGATACCAGGTCCTGGTGCGGGGAAAACACGTCGTAGGGCAGCGTCT
>CAZOUC010000190.1:0-5639 GCA_964582825.1 uncultured Enterobacteriaceae bacterium
CACGGTGCCGGCATCGGCATCGAGCGGGTCGGCTGCCACGACGATCAGCGATGCGGTGACGCCGGTGTTGCCGCTGGCCTCGTTGATCAGGTCCTTGAGTTCGCCGAGCGTCGTATCGGCGTCGGTGGTGACGTCGAACGAGCTGCTGCCGACGCCGATGGTCAGCGTGCCGGCGCCGACCGCAGCGCCGGCGTCGGCGAAGTCGGCGGTGGTGACCAGTTTCTGCGCACGGGCCAGGTTCAGCACCTGGATGTCGTACTGTCCTGCAACAGCATCCGTTCCCGCGCTGGCGGTAAAGTAGTCCGTGTTGCTGGACGTGGCGGTGCGTTTCTGCAGCGACTGGGCGTCGCTGAGCAGGGCGGTCTTGGTCTCCAGCTGGTCGAGGGCGCTGCGCAGGCTGCCGAACGCGGAAATGTTGGCCTGGATGTCGGCTTCCCGCGCGGCCAGTGCCGTGAGTTTGGGCGTGCGTTCGGCCTCGATCAGGCCGTTCACCAGGCTCTCGAGATCGAGCCCGGAGCCCACGCCGATGGATGCCACTCCAGCCATGAAAAAAACCTCAGCAGTACGCGCCGATACTCCCGGTATCGGCAGAAGCCAGTCTAGCTTGATCGAGTCGTCGGTTCATTGACGACCCGAGCCCGCCGGTATGGGCATGCAAGAACCGATCCGAATGTCGAACGACGGCGTCCGGAATGCATCGTCATTCCGGTTCAGGGGGCGTGACCGCGATCAGGCCTGTTCGCGAATCAGCAGTCCGGTACCCTCGATACCGCCCGAGTCGGCAGTGCGCTGGTCGTTGATTTCACGAATCGCCTTGGCCAGCCGCACGACCTCTTCGGAGGGAATCTGGCGCACCACTTCCTCCGTCTCGAGATCGATCACCGACACGATCGTGCGCCCGTAGTCGTCGTCGACCTGGAACGACAGCGAACGGCGTTCGATGTTGATCTGCTCGCTGATGCGGTCGACCAGCGCCTCGATCGATTCCCGGGAAACCTCCGCGTCTTCCTCGATGCGCTCGGCTTCCCGGCCGAGACGTTCCGACTGCGCGGCGACCCGTGATACCTCGACGGTTCGCCTTTCGGGACCGGGACGTGCGGCATCCGTGTTGGCCGCGGGCACGGGCGACGCGTCCGCGCGAGGTTTCGACTCGTTGGCGGACAGCTGGGGCAGGCTCGGTATGCGTCCTGGTTCCATGGCTCAGCTTCCGGCACTTATTCTAGACAATAGGCGAAGGGGGAGAGCGCTGCTCCCCCCCTTCGCCAGTTCCTGGCGAGTCTCCGGATTACTGGAGAAGCGCCAGTGCCTGCTGCGGGAGCGCATTGGCCTGAGCCAGTACCGAGATGCCGGCCTGCTGCAGAATCGAGGTCCGCGTCAGGTTGGCCGTCTCTGCGGCGAAGTCGGCGTCCTGGATCCGGCTGCGTGCTGCCGACACGTTCTCCGATACGTTCTGGAGGTTCGAGATCGTGCTGAGCAGACGGTTCTGGACCGCACCGAGCTGGCCGCGGGTGTTGTCGATGAACTGGATGGCCGCGTCGGTCACGGCAATCGCGCTCTGGGCGCCGGTCTGCGTACCGATGTCGATGGCGGAAACCGCGCTCAGTGCACTGGCCGTTGCTGCGCCGGCGCCGCCTGCGAGCAGGGAGGTATCGGCCGCGGTCTTGGTCACCGAGAAGGCCTGGAAGCTCGTGAAGGTCAGGGCTGCGCCGACCGAAGACGAGTTGGTGCCGCCGTCGGTCAGCGTCACGTCTCCGGTGGCGCTGCCGGTGAAGGTCGCGGTGCCGCCACCCGAGTTGGCGAAGCTCTGGATGAAGATGTCACGGCCTTCCTCGTTGACCAGGGCCAGGCTGCCGCCCGTTGCCGTGGCGGTCACGCCGCTGGCGGAACTGGTGGCGTTGATCTCGTCGGCAAGACCCTGCAGATCACCGGTATCGGTCACGTTGACGGCGATGGCGCTCGTGAAGGTGGTCTTGGTGGTGCCGTCGTCGGATGCGGTGCCGATCGTGAAGGTTACGGAACCGACGGCGCTGATGCCGGAGAGGGTCGCGGTGGTCCGCGCCTCGAGCGTCACGCCGGTCGCGGCCGATACGGCATCGACCTGTGCGGCGATGACGTCACCGCTGGCGTCGTCGGCGACGGTGATCGACTGGCTGCCCAGCGAGCCGGAAATGTTCAGCGTGTTGGTCACGACGTTGTTGTCGTTGATCGCGTCGGCGGCTGCCGCCGTCGCGACGCCGATGGAACCGGCAGCCGTGTTGCTCGTGACCCGGTTCGCACCGATGTTGGTGGCGCGAGCGTTGCCCACGTTGACCTGGATCGTCTCGTTGGCGTTCGAACCGACCTGGAACAGCTCCGAGCCGAACGAGCCGTCGAGCAGCTTGCGGCCACCGAAGGTGGTCGTTTCGGCGATCCGGTTGATCTCCTGCTGCAGCTGGGAAACCTCGGCCTGAAGGGCGGAACGCTCTACGCCGGAGTTGGTGCCGTTGGCCGACTGGATCGACAGCTCACGAATCCGCTGCAGCAGTTCGGTCGTTTCTGACAGCGCGCCTTCGGCCACCTGGGCCAGGGAGATGCCGTCGTTGGCGTTCCGAACAGCCTGGTTCAGACCGCGGATCTGCGACGTGAAACGGTCGCTGATGGCGAGGCCGGCGGCGTCGTCACGGGCACTGTTGATGCGAAGACCGGAAGACAGACGCTGCAGCGACGTGGTCAGCGAGTCGGCACTCCGGTCCAGGTTGCGCTGGGCGTTCAGCGACGCAACATTGGTGTTGATGATCTGGGGCATTGTCGGTTCTCCTCTCTACGACGCCCCGTGATTCCGCAGGGGGTGCCGTGACCGTCGTTTCAGAAACCACTGCCGCTGCATGCGACATTCGATTCCGTTATCGACGCTCGCCGGAAAACCTTTAGAAAAAAACAGCCGGAGGCGCAAGAAACCTCTCGCGCCGCCGCCTTTATTGCCAAACCGCCTTAAAGATTACATTTTTATTCCTTTGTCGCCCCTGTTGACAGGTGTTGCCCGTATGAAGGCGCTTCCGTATATGTGAATGCTTTCCGGCCGCCTACTGCAGCAGGGACAGCACCTGCTGCGGCAGGGCGTTGGCCTGGCTCAGCACCGAGATGCCGGCCTGCTGCAGGATCGACGTGCGGGTCAGGTTCGACGTTTCCGCCGCGAAGTCGGCGTCCTGGATCCGGCTGCGCGCCGCGGAGACGTTCTCCGACACGTTCTGCAGGTTCGAGATCGTGGCCAGCAGCCGATTCTGGGCGGCGCCGAGACCGCCGCGCGTGTTGTCAATGAACTGGATCGCCGAGTCGATGACGACCAGCGCGTCCTGGGCGCCCTGCTGCGTGCCGATGTTGATGTTGGCCACGCTCGACAGCGCGCTGCTCGCCGCGGCGCCGGCGCCGCCGGTGAAGATGCCGGTGGTGGCCACGCTCTTGGTCACCGAGAAACCCTGGAAGCTGTTGAAGGTCAGGGTGGCGCCGACGGTGCTGGTGTCGGTGCCGCCGCTGGTCAGGGTGGCGGTGATGCCGCCGCCGGGGCCGTCGAGTTCCGCGGTGCCGCCGCCGGTGTTGGTGAAATCGGCGATGAACAGGTCGCGGCCCTCTTCGTTGACGAGGTTTACCGTGCCGCCCACGGCGGTGGCGAACACGCCGCTGGCGGCGGCGCTGGAGTTGATGGCGTCCGCCACCTCCTGCAGGTTGCCGGTATCCGCCACGTTGACGCTGATCGCCGCCGTGAACAGGTTGTTGCTCGCCGTCGTGCCCGATCGGGTGCCGACCGTGAAGCTGACCGTGCCGGTGGCGCTGATGTTGCTCAGGGTGGCCGTGGTGCGGGCTTCCAGCGTCACGCCGGTGCCGGCGCTGACGGCTTCGATCTGCTGCGAAATGGTGTCCCCGGTGGCGCCGGCTTCGACACTGACCGTCTGGCTGCCGAGGCTGCCGGCGATCGCCAGGTCCTGTGCGGCGATCGGGTTGGCCGGAGCGGCCGGTCCCGCGGTCGGCGTGACGGCGTCGTTGAGGATGCCGTCAGCGCTCAACTGGTTGGAGCCGATGTTGGTGGCCCGCGCGTTGCCGACACTGACCTGGATCGTCTCGTTGGCGTTCGAGCCGACCTGGAAGAACTCGGTACCGAAGGTGCCATCGAGCAGGTTCCGGCCGCCGAACGTCGTCGACTCGGCGATGCGGTTCACTTCCTGCTGCAGCTGCGAGACTTCCGCCTGCAATGCCGAGCGCTCGATACCCGAATTGGTGCCGTTCGCCGACTGAATCGCCAGTTCGCGAATCCGCTGCAGCAACTGGGTGGTTTCGCCCAGCGCTCCCTCGGCCACCTGGGCGAGCGAAATGCCGTCGTTGGCGTTCCGCACCGCCTGGTTCAGGCCGCGGATCTGCGACGTGAAGCGGTTGCTGATCGCCAGGCCGGCGGCATCGTCCTTCGCGCTGTTGATGCGCAGCCCCGAAGACAGGCGCTGCAGGGAAATCCGCAGCGACTCTCCGCTGCTGTCCAGATTGCGCTGGGCATTCAGCGAGGACACATTGGTATTGATGATCTGAGGCATGACGCATCTCCTGAGCTGTCCGTCCACGTCCCCGCCGTGGACTGCTGGTTCGTTGTGGCGCGCTCGAATCCCGCTGGGATGCTCGTCGCTTGCCAGGGTTATCGCCCGGGCTGGCCAGGGCTTTAGCAGAAAATTTCATGCTGCTGTTAGATAGAGCGCTGTAAACAGGTGTGTTCATGCGCGAATAGAAAGATAAAATATATTTAAATCAATGTCTTAAAAAAACAAGACTGGTCATTGTGCTACCTGAAGGTAACAAAACATTTTTAGGACATCGGTTACAGCGCGGTGCTTTCGAAGGACATTTCCGCTAAAGCAGGCGCCTGCGCTGTCGATACCCGGAGTACGCGCGGCGCCGGGGCCTGCCGGCTGTGGCGCCGCGGTCGGGTGCAGCCACGACGCTGCCCGCGTCGTCGCCCAGGCGGCGACGCCGGGACGGACCGGCTCGGACGACAGGGACGCTATGGAACAGAAAGAACAGTTCATCGCCGACGTGATGCGGCAGACCGCGACGATCACCGAGCTGTGCAGTCAGTACGGCATCTCACGCAAGACCGCCTACAAGTGGTTGAGCCGCTACCGGGAACTGGGCGCCGAGGGGCTGCGCGAGCAGCCGCGGCGACCGCAAAGTTCGCCCGCTGCGGTCGACAGGCCGGTGGTCGAGGCGATCCTGCAGGCCCGCCGCCGCCATCCGGGCTGGGGCCCCGACCGCCTGCTGCGCCTGTTGCGCAACAAGCATCCCGACTGGGCGTTTCCCAGCCGGTCGACCGTGGCCAACCTGATCCGGCGTCACGGCCTGGTCGCCGGGCGCCCGTCCCGTCGGCGCGCGACGCAGAGCTTCGACCGACCCAACGACCGCTGGGTGGCGGTGCTGTTGCATCCGTTTGCACTGAACGATCGCAGCTGGTGCAACCCGCTGCTCGTATCCGACGCGTTCAGCCGCTACGTCCTGGCGTACGAAGCCATGGCCGGCGCGTCGATCGGCGACGCCATAGACGCCTTCGACCACCTGTTCCGTGAGTACGGCCTGCCGGTACGCATCCGGGTGCCGCGCTGCCCGCCGTTCGGCGCCAATACGGT
>CAZOUC010000191.1:0-690 GCA_964582825.1 uncultured Enterobacteriaceae bacterium
TACGGTGTGCTGGAAAAGCAGTTCCGCGGCTATTACAAGGAAGCGGCCCGCCGTAAGGGCGCGACCGGCGAGAACCTCCTGCAGCTGCTCGAAAGCCGCCTCGACAACGTCGTGTACCGCATGGGTTTTGCGTCCACCCGCGCCGAAGCGCGTCAGCTGGTGTCGCACAGCGCCATCCTGATCAACGGTGCCAAGGTGAACGTGCCCTCTTACCAGGTGCAGGCCAACGACGTCGTCGCCGTACGCGAAAAGGCGAAAAACCAGCTGCGCATCCAGAGCGCGATGGCACTCGCCGGCCAGCGCGGAGCGGTCGAGTGGGTCGAGGTCGACCCGAACAAGATGGAAGGGCTGTTCAAGCGCGTGCCGGATCGCGTCGACCTGCCGAGCGAGATCAACGAGAACCTGATCGTCGAGCTGTACTCGAAGTAAGCGCGACGTCAGGAAAACATCACCAGCGACAGGTGCCTACATGCAAATTTCGGTCAACGAGTTCCTTACGCCGCGCCTGGTCGACGTCCAGCAGCTGACGCCGTACCACGCCAAGGTCACGCTCGAACCGCTGGAGCGCGGATTCGGCCACACCCTGGGCAACGCGCTGCGCCGCATCCTGCTGTCGTCGATGCCGGGCTGCGCCGTCACGGAAGTGGAAATCGAGAACGTGCTGCACGAGTACAGCACCGTGGAAGGCGT
>CAZOUC010000191.1:700-5622 GCA_964582825.1 uncultured Enterobacteriaceae bacterium
ACGCGCGTGAAGATTCGCGGCGCGGAGCACGAGTTCACCAGCCTCGAAGGCGTGCAGGAAGACGTCATCGACATCCTGCTGAACCTGAAGGGCCTGGCGGTGGTCATGCATGGCCGCGACGAAGCGACCGTGACCGTTTCCAAGAAGGGCGCGGGCGTGCTGACCGCCGGCGACATCCAGCTCGACCACGACGTCGAGATCAAGAACCCCGACCACGTCATCGCCCACCTCAACAAGGGCGGTGAACTGCGCATGCAGATCAAGGTCGAGCGCGGCCGCGGCTACGACCCGGCCGACTCCCGCGAAGTCGAGGAAGACACCCGTCCGATCGGCCGCCTGCACGTCGATGCGAGCTTCAGCCCCGTCATGCGCGTTGCCTACAACGTCGAGGCAACCCGGGTCGAGCAGCGCACCGACCTCGACAAGCTGGTCATCGACCTCGAGACCAACGGCACCATCGACCCGGAAGAGGCCATCCGCCGGGCCGCGACCATCCTGCAGCAGCAGCTCGCCGTGTTCGTCGACCTCGAGAGCGACATGCCCAAAGCCGGCGAGAAGATTGAAGAAGAGATCGACCCGATCCTGCTGCGCCCGGTCGACGACCTCGAGCTGACGGTTCGCTCCGCGAACTGCCTGAAGGCCGAGAACATCTACTACATCGGCGACCTCGTGCAGCGCACCGAAGTGGAGCTGCTCAAGACCCCGAACCTGGGCAAGAAGTCGCTGACGGAAATCAAGGACGTGCTGGCCTCGCGCGGCCTGTCGCTGGGCCTGCGCCTCGAGAACTGGCCGCCGGCGAGCCTGAAGGGCGACGCGCGCGTACTGGCTGCCGGACACTGAACGAACGACCCGGCCCCGGCCGCGAGCCCCGCGACAGCGGGAGTCCAGGGACGAGACGCCAGGGCCATGGATCCCTGCCTGCGCGGGGATGACGGAAAGAGTGGCGTCATTCCCGTGACAACGGGAATCCAAGGAAGATTGGCCGGGGCATTGGATGGCCGCCTGGTCGGGGATGACGAAACAAGCCGTCATTCCCGCGCAGGCGGGAATCCAGAAACGAGATTGAACACCGCGAGGCAAGACTTGATTCTTGCCTGCAACGAGAGATTGGAACGATGCGACACCGTCATTCGGGAAGACAACTGAACCGCAACAGCGCCCACCGCAAGGCGATGTTCCGCAACATGGCGACGTCGCTGGTCGAGCACGAGCTGATCAAGACGACCTTGCCCAAGGCCAAGGAACTGCGCCGCTACGCCGAGCCGCTGATCACCCTCGCCAAGAACGACTCGGTCGCCAATCGCCGCCTGGCGCTGTCGCGGACCGGCAGCAAGGCCGCGGTCGGCAAGCTGTTCGCCGAACTCGGACCGCGCTACAAGGAACGCAACGGCGGTTACCTGCGCATCATGAAGTGCGGCTTCCGCTCCGGTGACGCCGCGCCGATGGCCTACGTCGAGCTCGTCGATCGACCGATCCGCGAAGTCGAAGCCGACGACGACGAATAAGCCGCATCGCTTCCGGGCCAGGTTCGACGGAATCCCCTTTCCATCGGCCTGGCCTTTTTCGTTTCTGCCCTGCAAGCCGCACAGCGGGTTGCGATGACCGGCTTCGAGGCGCCGGCGGCGCGTCGCCCCGTGACAAGTTCTAGGCTACGGTGCCGAATCCGCCACCCGCTGCCCCGGACACCCCACGGCAGCCAACAATCTAACGCTCGCATGGATTCCCGCCTGCGCGGGAATGACGGCCCCTTTCGTCATCCCCGCGCAGGCGGGGATCCAGTACCCTGGGCTTTCGTCAGAAGGTTTCCGCTGTTGCGGGAATGACGGGCCTTTGCGTCATCCCCGCGCAGGCGGGGGATCCAGGTCTTTGGCGTCTGTCACGGCGTGCACAGCGCGTCGCCGCCAGCCCCCGATCCGAGAGGCTAACCCGCGAGCATGTCCAGCATCGGGTCGCGCGCCTTACCCAGTTCGGCCAGCCGCGCCCGGAATTCGCGCCGGTACTGGTGTTTCACCTGTTTGAAGGCCGGCATGTCCGCGAGCCGACGCGCTTCGTGACGCGCCTGCGGCAGCAGCTTGTCGACGTCGCAGTAGCGGTCGATCAGCTCGGCAAACACCGGGTCGACCAGCGAGTGGGACTCGCTCGACAGCGCGAAGCGTCGCGCCTGCTCCGGAGACAGCAGGGACGTGACCGCCTCCAGCGCGCCGGCCGGGAACGGCAGGCCCGCAGCGGCCTCGGTCAGGCCCATATGGCCGTTGCCGCGCACGGCGAGGCGGAAATCGCACAGCAGCACCAGGATCATGCCGGCGCCGATGGCGTGACCGGGAATGGCCGCGACCAGCGGCTTGTCGCCACGCGCCGCAATGGTGACCAGATCGGTCACCGCCTGGATCGTCTGGGCCCGCTGCTCGGGTGTGTAGGTCGGCACGACCTTGATATCGATGCCCCCGGTCAGGCAGCCGTTGGCGCCGGTCAGCACCACGGCCTCGCAGTCGGGGTCCTCCCAGGCCGCGTCCAGCGCGGCGCTCAGCTCGCGAACCGTTTCCAGCGTCAGCGCATTCAGCGGTGGCCGGTGCAGTGTGATGACACGGATGTGATCGATCGTCTCCTGGTGCATGGATGTCCTTCCTGGTCGTTGTTAGCTTGTCGAGTCGACGGCAAAGCCGGTCCGGCCCTGAATCCAGTGCCGCATTTACGCGCAGCGGGGCCGGGCAGGCAAGACCGGGCAGGGTTCACCGACCCGGGCTTTGCGGCGAAGGATACGGCGCAGGCCCGCGCCCTGTCGCTTCGATCTATTCGCGGTAACCATTCGGATTCTGCTGCTGCCAGCGCCAGGCGTCGCGGCACATGTCCTCGACGCTCCGCGTCGCCTCCCAGCCCAGCTCGGCCTTGGCCAGCGACGGATCGGCGTAGCAGGTGGCGATGTCGCCGGGTCGGCGCTCGACGATACGGTACGGCACCGGGCGCCCGGAGGCGGTCTCGAAAGCCTTGACCATCTCCAGCACGGTGTAGCCGCGCCCGGTGCCGAGGTTGTACACGTGCAGCCCCGGCAGCTCGGCGAGCCGGTCCACCGCGGCGAGGTGGCCGAGCGCGAGATCGACGACGTGGATGTAGTCGCGCACACCGGTGCCGTCCGGCGTCGGGTAGTCGTCGCCGAACACGCGCAATTCCTCGAGGCGCCCGATCCCCACCTGCGAGACGAAGGGCATCAGGTTGTTCGGAATGTCGTTCGGATCCTCGCCGATCCGCCCGCTCTCGTGCGCCCCGACCGGGTTGAAGTAGCGGAGCAGGGCAATCCGCCAGCGTGGATCGGCGTGCTCGACGTCGCGCAGGATCTCCTCGATGAACAACTTGGTGCGGCCGTAGGGGTTGGTCGCCGACAGCGGAAAGTCCTCGCGGATCGGCACGCTCGCCGGGTCGCCGTAGACCGTCGCCGAGGAACTGAACACCAGGCTGAAGACCTCGTGGCGCGACATGGCCTCGATGAGGCTCAGCGTCGAATCGATGTTGTTGCGGTAGTAGGCCAGCGGTTTGGCGACGGACTCGCCGACGGCCTTGAGCCCCGCGAAATGAATGACGGCGTCGAAGCCCTCGGCCGCAAACAGCTCCTCGAGCCGCGCGCCATCGCACAGGTCGAAGTCATGGCACGGCAGATCGCGACCGCAAATCTCCGAGACCCGACGGATCGCCTCCGGGCTCGAGTTGCTGTAATTGTCGACGACCACCACGTCGTGGCCCGAGTTCAGCAGCTCGACGCAGGTGTGCGAACCGATGTAGCCGGCGCCGCCGGTAACCAGGATCTTCATCTCGAACGCCAAGACCGGACCGTCAAGAACCCAAGTGTAGGCAACGAACCCACCTTGCATCCACAACCCAACCCGCTGTACACACCCCCCTTCAAAACAACCCAATCAAAGGGGCCAGGTTCAATTGATCGGACCCACCCAATCAACGATCAAAGGGGCCAGGTTCAATTGATCGGACCCACCCCGCGATTTCAATCGGGCCAGGTTCAATTGAAATCTGCGGCTCCGGTACAACGCCAACCGATCAATTGAACCTGGCCCCATTGAAAACGGATCAATCGAACCTGGCCCCATTGAAAACGGATCAATTGAACCTGGCCCCTTTGAAAATCAGGAGGCCTTGCGGGCGGCTTCGAGCATCGGCTTGAGGAACTGGCCGGTGTAGGAGTCCTCGACGGCGGCGACGTCCTCGGGGGTGCCGGTGGCGATGATCTCGCCGCCGCCGTCGCCGCCTTCGGGCCCGAGGTCGACGATCCAGTCGGCGGTCTTGATCACGTCGAGGTTGTGCTCGATGACGACGACCGTGTTGCCGTGATCGCGCAGCGTGTGCAGGACGTTGAGCAGCTGCTCGACGTCGTGGAAGTGCAGACCCGTAGTCGGCTCGTCGAGAATGTACAGGGTCTTGCCGGTATCGCGCTTCGACAGCTCCCGCGCCAGCTTGACGCGCTGCGCCTCCCCACCGGACAGCGTCGTCGCCGCCTGACCGAGGCGGATATACGACAGGCCCACGTCCATCAGCGTCTGCAGCTTGCGCTTGACGACGGGGATCGCGCTGAAAAACTCCAGCGCATCCTCGACGGTCATCTCCAGCACCTCGTGGATGTTCTTGCCCTTGTAGGTGATATCGAGCGTTTCCCGGTTGTAGCGCTTGCCCTTGCAGACGTCGCAGGGCACGTAGATGTCGGGCAGAAAGTGCATTTCGACGCGCGTCACGCCGTCACCCTGGCAGGCCTCGCAGCGCCCGCCCTTGACGTTGAAGCTGAAGCGCCCCGGCTTGTAGCCGCGCGATCGCGCCTCCTGGGTGCCCGCGAACAGCTCGCGGATCGGCGTGAAGATGCCGGTGTAGGTGGCCGGGTTCGAGCGCGGCGTGCGGCCGATCGGGCTCTGGTCGATGTCGAT
>CAZOUC010000192.1:0-5608 GCA_964582825.1 uncultured Enterobacteriaceae bacterium
GGCCTCGACGGCGTCCTGGAACTCGCGGTGCCGCGAATTGGGAATGTCCAGGGACACCATCGCCGACAGCCAGGTGCCGACCCCGGCACCGGCCGCCGTGCAGGCCAGCAGAGCCGCGCCGCCCAGGGCGAGACCGCCGGGCACCGCGACCGTCACCAGGCCCGCGAACAGGCCCGTCGCCGCGCCGAGCGGCAGACCGCGCTCGACCGCCGGCAGCAGGTCGCTCTCCTCGACCAGGGACGCTTCCGGCAGGTCATCGAGCGGCACGTCCTCGCGCGCCACGACGTGAATGTGCTTGCGCGCCACACCGTTGCCGACCAGCTCCTCGACGATTTCCCTGGCCACCGCCGTTTCCGGAACCAGGAAGTAGATTCTCTGCATGGCTGAACCTCCTCGAGGCCTGTAGCGGACGCCGGCAGTCACAGCAGGCGTACTGCGGAGCGCCCTGTCATCCCGAACGTAGCGTGGATGGAGGCCGGCTCCGTTGATGCATGTCAAGCACGCTCGGACGCTGTCTGAGCATCCACGCTCCTACAGAAACCACTCGAGCAGCACCGCGGCCCCGGTAACCGGTACCAGCAGACCCAGCAGGGAACCGAACAGGTACTGCCAGGCACTGACGGAAGTCAGCGCCAGTGCGTAGTTCACCGGCGGCGACATCCACAACACGATGCGCAGCAGCGCGATGGTGCTGACCGGCCGCTCGTCGAGGTGGTCCAGCGCACGCCGGACCCAGGGCGTCTCGACGCCATGCAAGGCCTTGCCACCCACGGCCCGTACGACGAAGAAAGTAAACGACACGGCAATCAGGGCGCTCGCCAGGGCGATCAGGTAGCCCGCCACGCCACCCCAGATGAGGATTGCCGTGACCACGAACAACATGCCCGGCAGGTGCAGCAGGATACCCACGGCAAACACCGCGACGAACAGCAGCAGCCCGAGCCAGGGCGGCCCGGCCGCCTTGACGGCCGCGCGCAGTCGATCCGCGTCCAGTATGTCTCCCAGGCCCGTGAACTGCACCAGCAACAGCACGGCCAGGAAGAGTCCCGTGACCAGCCAGAGGCGAGCGGGCCTGCTGGTCCGGTGCGACTCGGCCTCGGCGTAGTCGCTGAGCAGCTGGTGCTCTGTCGTCGGGTCCGTGGACTCCCGGTCACGCTTCACGTAGCCAATACCTGTCCAGCCGCGACCGGGCGCCACGGTAATGCGTCGAAAGACTGACCAGACGCAAACAGGCCCGGTACATGCACTGCTACATTAACAGCTGGCCCACGCTCACGCCTGCTCGATGCTCGAACTCTCTGGTGTCCACAAGTCGTACCGGATCGGCAGCCAGTCGCTGCACGTGCTGCGCGGAGTCGACCTGCGCGTCGACACCGGAGAATCGATCAAGGTCCGCTGAGCGGCCCTCAGTCGCCGTACAGGCGCCGATAGCGGATCACCGCCCAGCGGTTGTAGGCCCACTCGGCCAGGGGCCGGATCAGCGGCCAGTCCAGGATGCGCCACAGGAAGCCGATCCGCGTGTGCTGCCAGGCGGCGATGTTGGCGTCGAGGCCGACCAGCAGGCGGCCGTCGGCGTCGCGGTAGTGCAGCTTTTCGAGCATCTCGCGGCGCGACGGCAGGCCCTGCTGCCCGCAACCGTGCACGTCGATCAGGTCGAGTTCATCGCCCTTGAGGCGCCGCAGATGATTGATTTCCGCCGTGCACAAGGGGCACTGGCCGTCGTAATACAGGGTCTGACGTGAGCTCAAGGCGCGACTCCCTGCCGCCCGGCGCTGCTCAGACGGCGAATTGTTTCAGGTAGTCGGTATACGGCGGCAGACGGTCAACGGTGCTGCTGATCACGGTATGGAAGTTGCGCAGGTACTCGGCGACCTGCTCGGTACTCAGCGTGTCGGCCAGCGGATTGTAGGAGCGGGGTCGCAGGCCCTGCCCCATCATCACCTGCAGCCAGCCCACTTCCGCGAACAGCTCGTCGTCGATGCGCGGCAGGTGTCCGCACTCGGCAAACAGCTGCATCTTCGCCGCGAGCGTGTCCGGCACCGCCATGGTCCGGCAGCGGTCCCAGAACGGCGAATCGTCGCGGGCCGTCAGGTGGTAGTGCAGCACGATGAAATCGCGAATCCGCTCGTACTCGAAACGCATGCGCCGGTTGTACTCGCGGGCCTTCGCCGCGTTTCCACCGCGGGTCGGAAAGGACTTGAGCAGGTTGGTGATGCCGATCTGGATCAGGTGGATACTGGTGCTCTCGAGCGGTTCGATAAAGCCGCTGGACAGGCCGACCGCCACGCAGTTGCCGGCCCACAGCTGGCGGCGACAACCCGGCTTGAAGCGGATCGAGAACGGTTCGCGGAGCGGTTCACCCTCCAGGTTGTCCAGCAGCACCCGGGTCGCCTCGTCCTCGCTGATGAAGTCGCTGCAGAACACGTGACCGTTTCCGGTGCGATGCTGGAGCGGAATGCGCCACTGCCAGCCGGCCTGGTGGGCAATGCTCTGGGTGTACGGCCGCATCGCCTGCGGGACGTTGCTGCAGGGCACCGCCACGGCACGATCGCAGAACAGCCAGTCGCTCCATTCCTCGTACGGCACGCCGAGCGTCTGCCCAAGCAGCAGACTGCGAAAGCCGGTGCAGTCGATGAAGAAATCGCCCTGTACCTCGCTTCCGTCCTCGAGCCGCAGCGCAGCGATGTCGCCCGTATCCGGGTCCCGGCTCACAGACTCGATGCGTCCCTCACGCCGCCTGACACCGGCCGCCTCGCTGAGCCCGCGCAGGAATCCGGCATACAGGCCCGCGTCGAAGTGGTACGCGTAGGTGATTCCCGGCAGCGGAGCGCCCTCGATGCGCTTGATGGGCGCGAAGCGGCCGGCCGCTGCCGCCAGGCTGTTCAGGGAGTAATCGGGCAAGGGACCCGCGACGCCGGCCGCCAGGGCCCGCAGGTACACGTGCTGGAACGTGATCGCGCCGACCTTGCGACCGACGAATCCGAAGCTGTGATAATAGCGATCGCCCAGAGCGCCCCAGTTCTGGAACTCGATCGCCAGCTTGATCGTGCCCTTGGTCGCGCGCAGAAACGCGTTCTCGTCGACGCCGGCGAGCTCGTTGTACACCTGGATCGGCGGAATGGTCGCCTCACCGACGCCGACCGTACCGATCGCATCGGATTCCACCAGCTCGATGGCCAGTTGCCCGCCCATCAGTTTGCTGATCAGTGTCGCCGCCATCCACCCGGCGGTGCCGCCGCCGACGATCACCAGCTTCGAGATCGGATCGTGCTCCATCGCCTGTCTCCGGGGAACCTGACCTAGCGATTATAAGAAAGCCCCCGCCAGCGTGCGCTGACGGGGGCTTGTTGGCGTCGCACCCGGGGTGGCAATTACATGCGGAAGTTGAAGCCCGCCAGGTAACTGCGCCCGTAGGTGTGGTAGTTCTTGAACTTCGTCGGGTTGTCATCGAGGTACTGGACGAAGGGCTCGTTGGTCAGGTTCTGGCCCTGCAGGTAGAACGACAGGCCCTCCCAGCCGAAGCGCTCCATGTCCATCGACAACTGAGCGTCGACGACCGTTTCCTTCTTGGCAATCGTCTCTTCGCGCGACAGACCGATCGCGAAAGCCTCCGCCAGGAACTTGTCACGCTGGCGCGCGCTGATCCTCGCGGCGAAGCCGGCGTCGTTCTCGTAGTACACCGTGCCGTTGATGACCGTCTCGGAAAGGCCCGGCAGTTGCAGCGGCGCGCTGTCCGCATCCTCCTGGACCTCGGAATCGGTCCAGGACGCGCTGACGAAAGCACCGAAGCTGCGCAGGTTCTCGTTGAACAGGTCGAACGGCAGCGAGGCCGAGAATTCGACACCGCGAATCCAGCCGCCCTTGCCGTTCTCGGGTGCCGTGTAGAAACCCTCTGACAGCACGGGGCGGAACTCTTCCGGAATCAGCGGAAGCGCGGCCGAGAAGTCGGTCAGGATACGCTTGTCATAGACGTAGTTCTCGAGGTCCTTGTAGTAGGCCGACAGCGCTGCGTAGCCCGCGGCGCCGAAGTACGTCTCGAGAGAAACGTCGAACTGCCAGGCCATCCAGGGCTTGAGCTCCGGGTTGCCGCCGTTACCACCCCAGGGCGAGTCCTCGATATCGGTGTTGTTGATCTTGTTCTCGTCGAAGTTGAACTCGAGGCTGGCACGCATCTGATCCATGCGCGGGCGTGCCAGCACGCGCGCGGCACCGAGGCGCAGCTTGTAGCTGTCGTTGATGTCGTAGGCCAGGTTCACGCTGGGCAGCAATTCCCAGAAGCTGTCGCCGAGCGTGACCTCGACGAATTCGACGCCCGCCGGCGTGATGCCGGTCTGGGTGCCGGTCGAGCTCTGGTCCGTGTAGACCGCCTGCACGCCGAAGTTGCCGCTCCACTTGCCGGACATGATGTCGGCCATCGCGTAGATGTTGGCGACGTCCTCGTTGACGGTCCAGTCGTTGAGCGCCTGGCTGATGTCGCTTTCCACGCGGTAGACGTAGAAGCCGTCACGGACCAGGCCGCGCGGATCGTAGCTGACGATGTCGCCGAGGCCGACGAAGCCGAGATTGGTCGGCGCCCGCAGGTACTGCTCGGGAATCGGCACGAGGTCAGGGTACTCGGGCAGCATCATGAACTGGCCGACCTTGGAGTGGCCCTTGGTGCGTTCGGCATACCGCGCACCCACGGTGACGCTCTGGATCAGCTCACCCTCGACGAAGTGCGTCGCGGCCAGCTTGAACGCGGTCAGGTCGTCGTCGGAGGTCTCGGAGTTGACGAAGCCGTCCTGGCTGTCGCACTGCCAGCCGTCTGCTTCGGTGCACAGCACGCCGCCCCAGCCCAGGTTGTCGCCGAGCTGCCAGACGTTGGGATCGGAGAAGTCCACGTCGGTATCAACGACCAGGCCGTTGCCCTCGCCGAGCCGGTAGTTGAACGTGTCGCCGGTATCGCCCGGACGGCCCATGCCGCGAATGACCGCCATATAGGTCTCGTAGGCCGTGTACTCGCGCTCGGCATCCGAGTAGCTGAGGTCGGTTTCGATCTCCCAGTCTTCGTTCGGGTTGTACTTCAGGTTGAAACCGATAGCCCGCGTTTCGACGTTGCGGTACGAGAAGTCGTTGCGGGACTGCGTCTGCAGGCCGGTCCACTGACCTTCGGTCACCAGCCCGTCCGGGCCGACCGAGATGATGTCACGGCTGCCGGTGTAGCCGGCGATCTCCGCACCACGCAGGGTCTGCTCGTCGTCGAACTTGGAGTAGAACGCGTCGATGCGGCCGTGAATGCGGTCGTCGGGGTTGAACTCGACGACGCCGAGGAAACCGTCACGCTCGAGTTCGTTGGTCTTCACGTAGGGCTTGATGCCGTTGATGAATTCGCCGGACTGCCCGTCGGCGTCGGTGAAGTTCTCGTAGCCCCAGGCGTGGATGTACTCTTCCTGGATCGGCTGAAACATCGTTGCGAGACCCAGGGCCCAGCCCACCGTGCCTGCGTCGTTCTGGTCGATCCAGGCCAGGTTGGCGCGGTAGCCGGTGTCTTCCGTGTCCGAGTTCAGCTTGCCCTCATCGGCCAGCTCGCCCCGCAGGCCCAGGGCGATGACCCGCTCCTGGTAGTTGA
>CAZOUC010000193.1:0-5608 GCA_964582825.1 uncultured Enterobacteriaceae bacterium
CCGTATCGCTCTCATCGCGCTTGAACGACACCGGCGTCGCCGCCAGGGCGACCAGGGCGATTGCGGCGAGCGCCGCGGTGGCGCCGGTTTGCAGGGCAAGTCTCGTCATACGGTGCGTCCTCCGTCACAGCGGGCGGGCCCTGTCCACGGGCCGCTTCGTCGCAGCAAGTGTAGACGCCGGAACGTGACGCTGCGGTGGCAGCATTCACACCCGCGCGCCGCCGACGAAGCGGGAGGTCAGCCACTCGCGGCAGGCAGCCGGACCACCGTCGCGGTCAGTGGGTCGATACGCAGCAGCCCCGGCGCCAGCGTCACGCCAGCCGGGACGGCGATCGGCTCGATGCCGGCGCGGGCGCCGTCGACGAGCACGTCGCCGGCGCTCGGGTCGAAGTCGACCCGCAGTTCGCGTGCCACGCTGTCGGCATTGACGACGACCAGGAAGCGCTCACCGCCCTCGGTGCCGGTCTCGAAGCCGATCACCCGGTCCTCGGCGGCGATGTCCGGGCTTGCCAGGAGTCGGACCAGCGCGTCGACGCGCTCCTGCGAGCCCAGGCGGAAGGCCTCGCTGGAGCGGCGCAGCGCGATCAGGCCGCGCGTGTAGTCGATCGTGGCGCGGCCGACCGGGTCCGTCTCGATCAGGGTCCAGTCGATGAAGTTGACCACGTCGGCCGAGTCGTAGGAATTCTCCACGAACACGTCGCCGGTCGGGCCCTGCATGGCTTCGCCAGGAACGCCGTCGCCGAGCCAGCGCTTGCTGCGGCCGTACTCCTGGCCGGCGTGCAGGAAGGCGATGCCCTGGCTGGTCAGCAGCAGCGCATTGCCGAGGCGAATGCGGCGGTGAATCTCCTGCCGCTGCGCCGGCTCGTCGGGATCGAGCCCGGTCGAGACGCTGATCACGTCGTGCAGGGTCAGGTTGTCGTGGGCGGCGATGTACTGCACGGCGTCGCCCGGATCGTCGGTGCGGAAATTGCTCGTCGGCTGGCCCTTGATGTTGCTGAACAGGACGTCGATCGGTTCGGCGCCGCCGGTGATAAAGCGCGGCGTGCCCTGCGTGTTGTAGCCGGACTTGACGATGTCGCGGAAGTCGTCGGAGAACACGGCAGCGAAGTCCTGTTCGAGCACCCAGTCCTGGGTTGCCATCGGCGGTCCGTCGCCCTGGAACATGCGCCAGCCCTCGCCGATGAACAGGGTGTCGGGGTTGAGCGCCGCGACGGCCTCGTATCCCTCGCGGATCGTCTGCGTGTCGATCAGGCCCATCAGGTCGAAGCGGTAGCCGTCGACCTTGTACTCCTCGGTCCAGTAGCGCAGCGAATCGACGATCAGCTTGCGCGCCATCGCCCGCTCCGAGGCGATGTCGGTGCCGGCAAAGGAATCGTTGCGGCCGCGGTAGTAGTAGCCCGGCACCAGGGGCTCGTAGATGCCGTCGTGCGGGTGGTGGTTGTACACCACGTCGAGGATCACGCCCATGCCGGCGGCGTGGATCGCGTCGACCAGCGCCTTGAGTTCGTCGACCCGCGCTTGCGGGTCGCTCGGATCGCTCGCGTACATGCCCTCCGGCGCGAAGTAGCTGTGCGGGTCATAGCCCCAGTTGTAGTTGTTGTTTTCCGGCACGTAGTTCCACTCCCGCTCGCGGGCGCGGGATTCGTCGCCGTAGAAGTAGGCCATGACCGGCAGCAGCTGCACGTGTGTGACGCCGAGCGAGCGGATGTAAGGCAGCTTGGCGATGAAGGCCGTGTAGGTCCCGAACGGTGCGTCACCGAGCTGGTGCTCGACCGCAGGATCGACGGTGAAGTCGCGCACGTGGACCTCGTAGATGATCGCGTCCTCACGCTGCCGGTAGCCGTCGATCGCCGCGAAGCCGGCCACCTCGTAGCGGTCGAGATCGACGATCGCGGCCTTGCCGACCGAGCCCGCGTCGACCGCCATCGAGCGTGCGTACGGGTCCAGGGCCGGGCGCCCGTCGACGCGGTACTGGTAGAACAGGCCCAGCAGGCTACCGATGTCGAGCTCTGCAGCGCCCAGCGACAGGCGCCAGACGCCGGAATCCGCGTCGCGGCGCATCGGCCTCGCCTCGCCGAATGGCTGCTCGTGGTTGCCGGCGGCGTACAGCTGCAGCAGCACGGTATCGGCGGTCGGCGCCCAGACCGCGAATTCCGCCCGTTCGGCGGCCCGCTCGTAACGCAGGCCGAGGTCGCCGCCGGCGTAATAGTACTGCTGGTCGAGCTGCTGCCACAGCGGGGTCGGCCCCCCTTGCGCACCGGTGCTCGCGGTGTCCGTTGCCGGGCTGTCTCCGCCCGACGAACAGGCCCCCAGCAAGGCGCCTAGCAGGGTCAGCAGGATTCTTGTCGGTGCCGTCATGGCTGCGTATCCGGTCGGTGAACTGCGGTGTCCGGGAATGTAAACGCTATCGCGCCCGGTACGGACGCCGTCCGATCTGAATACGTATACAATTGCTTGTCGCTGCCGGGGGGCGTCCGTATGTTGAAGCCGCTTTACACACCGCAGGGCGGGGAGAGGGCGCCGTGACAGCCAGCAGTTCGGATCGGGAGCGGCGCCTTACCGCAGCGCTGCTCGACGGGTCCCTGGAAGACCCGTTTGCCTTTCTGGGCCCGCACCGCGTCGGCGCGGACACGGTGGTGCGCGTGTTCCGTCCGGGTGCCGAGGGCATCGAACTGGTCGACGCCGAAGCCGGGGTCGGCTGCGGCAGTTTCGAAAAGCGCGCGGCGGCCGGCCTGTTCGTCATCCGGCTTGCCAGCGGCAAGGCGCCGGCGCGCTACCGGCTCCGCGTGCGCTACCCCCTGGCCGAACTGATCGAGGAAGACCCGTACCGCTTTCCGAGCACCCTGTCCGGGCAGGACGCCTACCTGTTCGGCGAGGGTACCCACGAGCGCGCCTGGGAATGGCTCGGTGCGCACCACAGGGAACTGGACGGCGTGTCCGGGACCCTGTTCATGGTATGGGCGCCGAACGCGCGCCGGGTCGCCGTGGTCGGCGAGTTCAACGACTGGGACGGTCGCCGCCACGCGATGCGTCGCCACCCGGCGAACGGCGTCTGGGAACTGTTCCTGCCGGGGGTGCAGCCCGGCATCCTGTACAAGTTCGAGTTGCGAGGTCCGGACGGCAACCTGCTGCCGCTGAAGTCCGACCCCTTCGCTCGCTGGATGGAGCGGCCCGGCAATACCGCGTCCATCGTCACCGGTGCCAGTCGCCACCAGTGGCAGGACGCGGCCTGGTGCGCGGACCGTGCCGCCCGCCACGACCGCCGGGCCGCAATCACCATCTACGAGGTTCACCTCGGTTCCTGGCGCCGCCACGAGGACAACAGTTACCTCGGTTACCGGGAACTGGCAGACCAGCTCGTGCCGTACGCACGTGACCTCGGGTTCACGCACCTGCAGCTGATGCCGATCAGCGAGTACCCCTTCGACGGGTCCTGGGGTTACCAGCCCGTCGGCCTGTTCGCCCCCACCAGCCGATTCGGGTCACCCGACGAATTCCGTTACCTGGTCGACTGCTGCCACCAGGCCGGGCTCGGCCTGCTGATCGACTGGGTGCCCGGGCACTTTCCCACGGACCCGCACGGTCTTGGCCGTTTCGACGGCACCTGCCTGTACGAGCACGCCGATCCGCGCAAGGGTTTTCACCTGGACTGGAACACCCTGATCTACAATTACGGGCGCCGGGAAGTGGCCTCGTTCCTGATCAGCAACGCCTTGTACTGGCTCGAGGAGTTTCACGTCGACGGCCTGCGCGTGGATGCGGTGGCGTCGATGCTCTACCTGGATTACAGCCGCAAGGCAGGCGAGTGGGTGCCGAACGAGTTTGGCGGCAACGAGAACCTCGAGGCCATCGCGCTGTTGCGCGAATTCAATACCCGCGTGTACGGCCGCTTCCCCGGCGTAGCCACCATCGCCGAGGAGTCGACCGCCTGGGGCGGTGTGTCCCGGCCGGTGCACGACGGCGGCCTGGGCTTCGGTTTCAAGTGGAACATGGGCTGGATGCACGACACCCTGCGCTACATGTGCAAGGAGCCGGTGCACCGCCGGTTCCACCACCACGACATGACCTTCGGTCTGCACTACGCCTTCAGCGAGAACTTCGTGCTGCCGCTCAGTCATGACGAGGTCGTGCACGGCAAGGGCTCGCTGCTGGGCCGTATGCCGGGCGACGAGTGGCAGCGCTTCGCCAACCTGCGCGCCTACTTCGCATTCATGTGGACGCACCCGGGCAAGAAGCTGCTGTTCATGGGCGGTGAGTTCGCCCAGCGCGGGGAATGGAACCACGACCGCGCGCTGGACTGGCAGCTGCTCGGTGACGCGCGCCACGCGGGCGTCCAGCGACTGGTGCGCGACCTCAACCACCTGTACCGCGAGCTGCCGGCGCTGCACCGTCTGGACTGCGAAGCGGCCGGCTTCGAGTGGATCGCCGGAGACGACGCCGATAACTCGGTGTTCATCTTCGTCCGCTACGGTGACGGCGGCGATTCGCCGGTGGTGGTGCTGTGCAATATGACGCCCGTGCCCCGCCACGCGTACCGGCTCGGCGTGCCGCGGCCGGGCTTCTACCGCGAGCGGCTCAATACCGACAGCGCGATCTACGGCGGCAGCGATCTCGGCAACGGGGGCGGTGTCATGGCCCAGTCGCAGCCGATGCATGGCCGCGGGCAGTCCATCGTCGTCACACTGCCGCCGCTGGCGACGCTGATCTTCGAGGCGGGAGCAGCCGCATGAGGTCCGCCGGGGAAGAGGCCCTAGAAGACCTGTTCGCGCGCTGCGGTATCGCCGCCGAGTTTCACGATTACAAGCAGGAGCTCGTGCAGCTCAGCCGGGAGGCACGCGCCGGCGTCCTGCGCTGCCTCGGTCACGACGCGCGAGCGGAGACCGCCGGGCGGACCCTCGCCGCGCTCGACCGGCGGCGTGCCGAGCTGATGTTGCCCGAGGTACTGATGCTGCAGGTCGGCCAGGCGCTCGAATGCCCGGTCCGCCATCCTGCCGACCGGGCCACATCCGCTTGGCGCCTGCGCATCGACTGCGAAGACGGCAGCTCGCTCGAGCCGGACCACCGGGTAGAGCGGGTCGTCGACGAACCGCTGGCCGGTCAGCGGCTGCGGCGCGAGCGCTGGTTCACCGATGCGACCCCGCCGGCCGGCTACCATCGCCTCGTGTTGGTCGACGCGACCGGCGAGGAACTGGCCTGCAGCGCCCTGCTGGTCGTGCCGCCGTTCTGTTTCCAGCCGCCGGTGCTCGAGCGGGGCGGGCGCGTGTTCGGCATCAGCGTTCAGCTCTACACGGTACGCTCGGCCCGCAACTGGGGCATGGGCGATTTCGGCGACCTGGCGGCCCTGGTCGAACAGGCCGCGGCCAGCGGTATGGACCTCGTCGGTCTCAACCCGCTGCACGCGTTGTTTCCAGCCAATCCGCTGCATTTCAGTCCCTACAGCCCTTCCAACCGGGCCTTTCTCAACGTCATGTACATCGACGTGGAGGCCGTTGCCGAGTTCGCCGACAGCGAGGCGGCCCGGCGCCAGGTGGCGGAACCGGACTTCCAGGCGCGACTGGCCGAGCTGGGCTGCGACTTCTGCCAGGGCTTCTTCTTCGCCAGGCCGATG
>CAZOUC010000194.1:0-1593 GCA_964582825.1 uncultured Enterobacteriaceae bacterium
CGCGGCTTGTGGAAGATCTGCCCGGCGCAGGCGATGATGCTGTGCAGTTCGAGGGAGGAGCGCAGTCCGGTCAGCCGCGACACGCCGCCGCTGACCTTGCGGATCGTCTCACCGAGGGTCCAGGCGACCGCGCCGCGGGCATAAAGACAGGTCGCTTCCTGCCAGTGCAGCCACTCGACCGGCTGGCCGGCGATGTTGAGTCGAAGAATCCGGTCGTTCATCGGGGCGCGCCCGGAACGACGGCATTGCCCCAGGACGGGGCCGGGTAGGGACTGCGAGAGAGCTGACTGAAGTCGCGTCCTCCTGCTGCATGGCAGCGCTGGGCTGCGATGGGCTGTTACCGCACCGACTCTGCTAGATTATGGCCGAAAACGGCGCCTGCGCAACACGCGCCGGATCGTAACAGGAGCGGGATGACGGACTGATGACAGCGGCCGCGCAGGACCTGCCCGACGTACCGCGGACGATGCGCGCGATGGTGCTGCGCGCCCCGGGCGAGCCGCTGCTGGAAGAACGGCGGCCCGTGCCGCGTCCCGGACCCACGGAGCTGCTGCTGAAGGTCCTGGCCTGCGGCATCTGCCGCACCGACCTGCACGTGGTGGACGGCGAACTGCCCGAGCCGGTGCTGCCGCTGATTCCCGGGCACCAGATCGTCGCTCAGGTGGTCGCCTGCGGAGCGCAGGCGGTGGACTTCGCGCCGGGTCAGCGGGTCGGGGTGCCCTGGCTGGGCGGCAGCTGCGGGCATTGCCGGTTCTGCGTCAGCGGTCGGGAAAACCTCTGCGCCGAGGCCCGCTACACCGGCTACCAGCGCGACGGGGGCTTCGCCGAGTACTGCCTGGCCGACGCGGGCTACTGTTTTGCGCTGCCGTCGGGTTTCGGTGATCTGCAGGCGGCACCGTTGCTGTGCGCGGGCCTGATCGGCTATCGCGCCTGGCGGCCGGTGCGGGAGGCGCGCCGGCTCGGACTGTACGGTTTCGGGGCGTCGGCGCACATTCTCACGCAACTGGCGTGCGACGCGGGGCAGGACGTCTACGCGTTCACGCGGCCCGGCGACGCGCAAGCGCAGGATTTCGCGCGTCGCCTCGGCGCCTGCTGGGCGGGTGCATCGGGCGACGATCCGGGCATTCGCCTGGACGCGGCGATCCTGTTCGCGCCGGTGGGTGAGCTGGTGCCTCTGGCTCTCGCCCAGAGCGAACCCGGCGCGACGATTGTCTGCGCCGGAATCCACATGAGCGACATTCCCGGCTTTCCGTACCGGCTGCTCTGGGGTGAGCGGCAGATCGTTTCCGTGGCCAACCTGACGCGCCGGGACGGCGAGGAGTTCCTGCCGCTGGCGGCGGCGATACCCGTGCGTACCGAGGTCCACGTCTACCCCCTGGGCGCCGCCAATGCGGCCCTCGCGGACCTGCGCGCGGGCCGCTTCACCGGCGCCGCCGTGCTCGACCTGTCCGCCTGAGCGGGCGCGACTAGCGCTCGGTGCAGCGCGCGACCTTGCGCGCCAGGGCCCGGGCGCTGGTCCACTTGCCACCGAAGACCGTGACCAGGCGTCCGTCGCGATCGACGACCGCTTCGCGGCTCGCCGCATTGAGGCCG
>CAZOUC010000194.1:1603-4247 GCA_964582825.1 uncultured Enterobacteriaceae bacterium
TCGCTGCTCAGCAGCGGGCGTACGCCTGCGAAGGTGTCGACGATGTCGGCCTGTCCACGATGCGGCTCGAAATAGTGGTTGTAAGCCGCGAGCAGGTAGTCGATTTCCCGCTCGGCCGCCGCGATCGGCGCGTCGACCTCCTGGGCGACTTCGGTGGTGCCGACCAGGGTGTGGCCCTGCCAGGGCAGTACGAAGAACACGCGGGCATCCTGCGGCGCCTGCAGCAGCCAGCCGTGCCGGCACTCGCCGGCGAACAGTAGGTGGCTGCCGCGCACCCACTGCAGGTGGTGGCGCGGCGCCAGCCCGGACTCGAGCAGCAGTTGCTCGGCCCACGGACCGGCGACGTTGACGACGCGATCGAAGCGCTCGCTGCCGCCGGCGTGTTCGACGTCGCCGTCGCCGGTGACGCGCTGCACCGGGCAGTGCTCCTCGATGCGCACGCCGCGCTCGCGGGCCCGCGCGGCGATCCACAGGCCCAGGGCGTGGTCGTCCATCTGGCCGTCATAGAACGTGAAGGCGGCGCGCAGGCCGGTGCTGCGCAGGTCCGGGCTGCGCTTGCGCAGCTGCCCGGCGTCCAGGCGCTGCCAGTCGCCGAGTCGCCGGCGACCCGCCAGCCAGTGGTACAGGCGAATGCCCAGACCCACCTGCCAGGCCGGGCGTGACTGCCAGTCGTAGACGGGCAGCGTCAGCTGCAGGGCCCGGGTGTGCTGCGGGCAGTGTTCAAGCCACCAGGCACGCTCGCGCAGGGCCTCGGCGACGAGGCCGAATTCGAAGGTCTCGAGGTAGCGCAGGCCGCCGTGCAGGAGCTTCGACGAATTGCGGCTGGTCTCCGCCATCAGGCTGCCGCGCTCGAACAGCGCGACCTGGTGACCGTGTTCGGCCAGGCACTCGGCCGTGCACAGGCCGTTGGTGCCGCCGCCGATGACTGCGATTCTCATGGGTGCTGTGGTCCGAACTGCGGCGCCGAAAAAGAAAAGGGGCCACGCAGTGTGGCCCCTCGACGGCGTGCCTACAAGCGGCTGTCAGGCCGCCTGCTGAACGCGGTCACGCACCTTGTCGATCGACTCGCGGACCTTGTCGACGTTCTTGTCGAGGTCGGTCTTCAGCTCGCTCTTTTCAAAGCGCTTCTGCAGGTCGTTGCGCGTCTTGCGGAAATCGCGTTCGACCTTTTCGCCGCGCTTGATCAGTTGCTTCCACTGCTTCGGGGCTTCCTTGCGCACCTTGCTGACGCGGTCGTTGACGTTGTCGTACAGGTCATTGACGCCGTCGTAGACCAGACCATAGACGCCGAGTTGCGCGTACACGGCTTCTTTGAGGAATTCAGAGAAGTTCTCGCGCGGCGCCTTGGCGGCGGTCTTGCGCTTGGCCGGGGTCCGGCGGGCGCTGGAGGCCTTGCGGCGGGTCGGTGCCTTGCGGGCAGACGGCGCCTTGCGGGCGGTCTTGCGCCGGGTCGTCGTACTGGTCGTGGTTGTGGTTTCGGTTGCTTCAGCCATGGTGTGCCTCCTGTTGATGTGCGGTGCAGCTACGGCACCGGGATTCCATGTCTGTAGGCTATCCCCGACCTTTAGAAAGGGCATACTAGGGCGGGGGCGCAATATGGCGCCTGTGCCGGGTTCGGTGGCGATCCTGCTACCATGCGCACAGCGCTGCAGACAGAGGAACCCCATGAGCCCGCCAGAGGTACACGAGCTGGACCAGGACGCGCTGCAGCGCTACCTGCAGGCGCACATCGCCGACTTCGGTTCGCTGCGCGCCTGTCACAAGTTTCCCGGCGGGCAATCGAATCCGACCTACCGCCTCGAGGCCGATGCCGGCGAGTTCGTGCTGCGCCGCAAGCCGCCCGGCAGGCTGCTCAAGTCGGCGCACGCGGTGGACCGCGAGTACCGCGTCATGCGCGCCCTGGCCGACACACCGGTGCCGGTGCCGAAGACCTACTGCCTGTGCGAAGACGAAACGGTCATCGGCAGCATGTTCTTCGTGATGGAATGCGTCCCCGGCCGCATCTACTGGGATCCGCAGCTGCCGGAACTCGCGGCGGATCGCCGTGCGGCCGTCTACGATGCGATGAACAGCGTGCTGGCGGCCCTGCACGATGTCGATGTCGAAGCGGTCGGCCTGGCCGATTACGGCCGCCCCGGCAACTACTTCGCGCGCCAGGTCGACCGCTGGACCCGGCAGTACCGGGCGGCGGAGACCGACCGCATCGAGGCGATGGAGACCCTGATCGACTGGCTGCCCGCCCGGCAACTGGAAGGAGACGACCAGGTCGCCCTCGTGCATGGCGACTACCGCCTGGACAACATGATCCTCCACCCGCAGGAGGATCGCGTCGTCGCCGTCCTCGACTGGGAGCTGTCGACACTGGGACACCCGCTTGCGGATCTCGCCTACCAGTGCATGCAGTGGCGCCTGCCTGGCGGCAGCGATGCGCTGCGCGGCCTGGCCGGCGTCGACCGCGAGGCGCTCGGCATTCCCAGCGAAGAAGCCTATATTGCGCGCTACTGCGAGCGGCGCGGTATCGACGGAATCGAACACTGGAACTATTACCTGGCGGTGAGCTTTTTCCGTCTGGCGGCGATCTGCCAGGGCGTGTACCGGCGTAGCCTTGATGGCAACGCGTCGAGCGGGGAGGCGGGCCGCTTCG
>CAZOUC010000194.1:4257-5596 GCA_964582825.1 uncultured Enterobacteriaceae bacterium
CGCGCTGGACGTCGTTGACGAGAGGAGTCCCTGACATGTTCAAGACCAGACTGGTCAGCCCCGAGCGCGCCCTGCCGGGACGCGACGAGCCCATGCCGGTGCCCGAGCGGCACTTTGTCAACGGCCGACCCCTGGTCGGCCCGTTTCCGGACGGGCTGCAACAGGCGGTGTTCGGCCTCGGCTGCTTCTGGGGTGCCGAGCGGCGGTTCTGGCTGCGCGGCGGTGTGTTCACGACCGCCGTCGGCTACGCCGGCGGCTTTACCCCCAACCCGACCTACCGGGAAGTCTGCAGCGGCCAGACCGGGCACACCGAGGCGGTGCTGGTCGTGTTCGATCCCGAAGCGGTGAGCTACGCCGAACTGCTGGCGCTGTTCTGGGAAAGCCACGACCCGACCCAGGGCATGCGCCAGGGCAACGACATCGGCACCCAGTACCGCTCGGCCATCTACACCAGCGACGAGGAGCAACTCGCGCTGGCCATGGCGTCGCGCGAGTCTTTCCAGGCTGAACTGCGCGCTGCGGGCTACGGCTCGATCACCACGGAGATCGCTCCCGCGGGGCCGTTCTACTACGCCGAGGACTACCACCAGCAGTACCTGGCCAAGAACCCCGGGGGCTACTGCGGGCTCGGCGGCACGGGGGTCGCCTGCCCGGTGGGCATCATCGAGACGGCAGCGGCGTCCTGATGCAGCGGTTCCAGGCGGTGTCTCCCGGACCGCAGGGGCGCCGACCGGCCGCCACCGCGGCGGCCCACATGCATGGCCGGGCCGGTGACGTTATAATGGTCGGCTTCCTTGAACGGCGAGACCTGGCCCGGCGGTAATGCTCCGACTCCTCGAAGAAGCGCTGACATTCGACGACGTCCTGCTGATGCCGGGTTACTCCGAGGTCGTGGCCCGCGACGTCAGCCTGCGGACTCGCCTGACCCGTGACATTGCCCTCAACGTGCCGTTGATGTCCGCCGCCATGGACACGGTCACCGAGGCCCGGCTGGCGATCGCCATCGCCCAGGAAGGCGGCATCGGCATCATCCACAAGAACATGGACGCCGCCGACCAGGCGCGCGAGGTGCGCGCGGTCAAGAAGTACGAGTCCGGCGTGGTCAAGGACCCGATCACCATCGAGGCGGCACAGCCGATCCGCGACCTGATCGACATCAAGGTCCGCTTCGACATCTCGGGTGTGCCGGTACTGGAAAACGGCGACCTGGTCGGCATCGTCACGGCGCGCGACGTCCGCTTCGCGACCCGCCTGGACGACCCGGTATCGACCATCATGACCGCCAAGCCCGACCTGGTCACGGTCCGCGAGGGCGCAGACCCCTCCGACGTCAAGGCCC
>CAZOUC010000195.1:0-3816 GCA_964582825.1 uncultured Enterobacteriaceae bacterium
GTCGACCGGCGCGACCCCTGCGTCGGCGTGCGCGCCACGCCGATCGCTGAGGCGATGACGGCGATCGTTCTGCTCGACCACCTGCTGCGCCAGCGCGGCCAGAACGGCCACGTCGACAGTCCGACGCCCACGATTCCGGCCAGTCCCGGCAACGGCTGAGACATGCAGTGGACGGCTGACGTCTACTGGCGTCTGTCCAGCTTCTACTTCCTGTACTTCGCGCTGGTCGGCGCGATCCTGCCGTACTTCAGCCTGTACCTCGACCAGATCGGCCTCGACGCGGCCGAGATCGGCGCCGTGTCGGCGGCGCTGCTGGCCACCCGGATTTTCGCGCCGTCGTTGTGGGGCTGGCTGGCCGATCGCAGCGGCCGGCGTGTGTGGGTGATCCGGCTCGGTTGCCTGTGCGCGCTGCTGTTCCTGTCGGGATTGCTGGTGACCACCTCGTTCTGGCCGCTGCTGGCGACCGTCGCGCTGTTCAGCTTCTTCTGGAACGCGGTACTGCCCCAGTTCGAGGCGGTGACCCTGGCGACTCTCGGCAGCCGGTCCAGCGAGTACGGTCGGATCCGCCTGTGGGGATCGATCAGTTTCGTCGTGCTGGTGCTGGCTGGCGGGCTGCTGTTCGACCGGATCAGCGTGGTGCACCTGCCCTGGCTGCTGCTGGGCCTGCAGATTCTGCTGGTGCTGGGCAGTTTCGCGGTTCGCGAGGCCTCGCGCGCGCCCCTTCCATCGTCAGCCGGTGGCCTGCTGCGGGTCCTGGGGCGCGGCGAGGTGCTGGCCTTTATGGTGGTGTGCTTCCTGATGCTGCTGTCACACGGGCCGTTCTATACGTTTTTCAGCCTGTACCTGCAGTCGCACGGCTACAGCCGCAGCGTCACCGGCCTGCTGTGGTCGGCCGGCGTGCTCGCCGAGATTCTCGTGTTCCTGCAGATGCACCGCCTGCTGCGCCGTTTCCGGCTGCGCGACCTCCTGCTGGCAAGCCTGGCGATTGCCGTGCTGCGCTGGCTGCTGACGGCCGCGTTCCCGACCTCGCTGCCGCTGATGGTCGTCGCGCAGCTGATGCATGCCGCGACCTACGGTGCGTTCCACGCCGCCGGCATCCTGCTGGTCGCCCGCTACTTCGGCAGCGGCCACCAGGGACAGGGCCAGGCGCTGTACAGCGCGGTCAGCTTCGGTCTCGGGGGGGCGCTCGGCGCCTGGCTGAGCGGGCTTGCCTGGCTGGGCCATGCCCGGCTGTCCTTCGTCGCCGCCGCCGCTGTGGCGGCGCTCGCCTGGCTGATCGCCTACCGCTGGGTCCGGCCGGCGGACGACGGCATGATATCTTTCGCAGCGTCGCCGGCCGCCTAGGCGCCGGTCGATGCCGCGCCTGCAGGAGTGTCGATGGGTTTCTACCGCCGTTACCGCACCATCATTCTCGGTTCAGTCGCGACGCTGCTGCTGCTGGCGGCGGCCGTGTTCAGCTTCGACGTCGACTGGCGCGAAATCGCGGCGTTTCTCGGCTACAGCCTGCTGCTGCTGGGCGTCGTCATCCTGGCTGCGGCTCTGCTGGTCGGCCTGCTTGTCCTGCTGAGGCGCCTGATCCGCGGACCGTCCGATCGATCCTGAGCGCGCCGACGCCGGCTCACTGCTCGGGCTCGAGCGAGTACTCGACGGTCAGCTCGGCGGCGATCGCTTCCAGGGCATCCCGCAGTTCCTCGATGTCCTGGTCGGTGGGCAGATCGAGCCGCGCTTCGGCGACGAACAGCGGCCCGCCTGTCATCGGTGCGCTGGTGATGTCGCTGTTGAGGGCCTCGAAACTGATGCGCCGCGCGGCCAGGGCCTGCGCGAACTCGTGGACGATGCCCGGCCGGTCATGGCCCATCACCGTCAGGCGCATCCGGGCCGCGTCGGCCGCAGGCTCCGCACTGCTGACGTCGGTGATGATCCGCAGGCCCTGCTGACCCAGCGCGTCGAGCGCCGCGCGCAGCTCGGTGGCGCGGGCTTCGGGCACCCGGATCAGGGCGACGCCGGCGAAGCTGCCGCCCAGGCGCAGGAAGCGGCTCTCGAGCCAGTTGCCTTCGTGTTCGGCGATGACGCCCGACAGGAGCTCTACGAGCCCCGGACGGTCGGTGCCGATGAAGCTCATGGCGATCTGTGATTGCACGACGTCGGCCTCCTGCTCGCTCGAGCCGATATAATATCCGATCCTCCATTACGGAACGCTACGGCCATGGCGCAGCTGCAGATCCCCTGGCAGACGCTCAGCGATGACGCGCTGCGGGGCGTCATCGAGGAGTTCGCCACCCGTGACGGCACCGATTACGGCGCCGTGGAGATCGCGCTCGCAAGCAAGGTGGACACCCTGCGTCGACAGCTCGCGGCCGGCGAGATCTGCATCGTTTTCGACGACGACGCGCAGAGTTGCCACATCGTTCCGGCGCAGCAGCTGGCAGGCTCGACCGGTGACTGAACCGGGTACGGAACCGGGCCTGGCGACGGCCGACCGCGAGCTCGACGCCCGTGGCCTGCTGTGTCCGGAGCCGGTGATGCTGCTGCACCGGGAGATCAACGCGATGGCGCCCGGTTCGACGCTGCGCGTGCTCGCCACCGACCCGTCGACGCGGCGCGACTTCCAGCGTTTCTGCCAGTTTCTCGGTCACGCCCTGCTGGTCGAGCACGAGGAGCAGGATTGCCTGAGGTACCTGATTCGCAAGGGCGGCTGATGCGGGTTTACCTGGTCGACGCGTCGATCTACATATTCCGAGCCTACTTTTCTCTGCCGCCGCGCTGGCGCGCCGCCAACGGCTTCGAGACCCACGCGGTGTACGGCTTCCTGCGCTGGCTGCTGCGCCTGCTCACCGAGCAGCGCCCGACGGCGCTGGCCTGCGCCTTCGACGAGAGTCTGGGCAGCGGATTCCGCCACCGCCTGTGTGTGCGCTACAAGAGCAATCGCGAACTGCCTGACGCTGCGCTGGCCTACCAGCTCGCGGCCTGCCGCGAGGCGGCGGAACTGCTGGGCATCGAGGCCTTTGCCAGTACGGAATTCGAGGCCGATGACCTGATCGCCGCGCTGGCCCTGCAGGCGCGACGACGAGGCGAGCCGTTCACGGTACTCTCGCGCGACAAGGACCTCGGCCAGCTGCTCTGTCATGACGACGAGGAGTTCTGGGATTACCCGGACGGCGATCGCCGCGACCGTACCGCGGTCGCGGCCCGAGCCGGCGTGGCGCCGCAGCAGATTCCCGACCTGCTCGCGCTGTGCGGCGATCCGGTGGACGCGATTGATGGCGTGCCCGGCATCGGCCGCCGCAGCGCCGCCGCCCTGCTGCAGCGCTTCGGCAGCTGTGAGGCCCTGCTCGAGGATCCGGCGCGCGTGGCGGCCAGCGGGCTGCGCGGTGCCCGGCGCCTTGCCGGCCTGCTCGAGGCGCACGCGGACGTCGTGCGTCATGCGCTGCAGCTGACGCGCCTGCGAGGCGACGCACTGGCGCCCGATCGACCCGCCCCGGCCTGGTCACCGCGGCGAATCCAGGTGGGCGCGCTTCGTGACTTCGCCGCCCGTAATGGACTGGGCTCCGTCGACCGGGCCATTGCTGGCCTGCAGGCCGACTGATGCGTCTGCTGATCGACGAGAACGTGCCGGGCGGAGAACGCTTCGCCGAATTCGGGGCGCTGCGCACGATGCCGGGGCGGGCGATCACCCGCGAACGTCTGGCCGACATCGACGCGCTGGTGGTGCGGTCGGTGACCCGCGTAGACCGGACCCTGCTGGCGGGCACGCCGGTGCGCTTCGTCGGCACCGCCACGGCGGGTACCGACCACGTTGCCGACGAAGCGCACCGG
>CAZOUC010000195.1:3826-5587 GCA_964582825.1 uncultured Enterobacteriaceae bacterium
GATCTCGCGGCTCTGGGCGTGACCTTCGCCAGCGCGCCGGGAAGCAACGCCGACTCGGTGGTCGACTACGTGATTGCGGTTCTGGCCAGCCGTTTCGAGGATCTCGACGAGCTGCGCGAGCGCCGGGTCGGCATCGTCGGCCACGGCCAGGTCGGTTCGCGCCTGCGCGAGCGACTCGCGGCTCTCGAGGTCCGTTGCCGGGTGCGCGACCCGTTCCTGAATGCAGACCAGGTGCCGGGGCTCGGCAGTCTCGAGGCGGTCCTGCAGGCCGACATCGTCAGCCTGCACGTGCCGTTGACCCGAACCGGGCCGTACCCGACTGTCGGCATGATCGATGCGGGCGCGCTGGACCGCCTGCCGGCACGGGCGCTGCTGATTCATTCCGCGCGCGGCGGCGTGGTGCGCGAGTCCGCCGTGCGCGCCAGGCTGGCGTCCGGCGACGGACTCGAGCTCGCACTGGACGTCTGGGAGAACGAGCCCGACGTCGACGCGGAGCTGCTGCGGCGCGCGCGCTGGGCGACTCCGCACGTGGCGGGGTACGCCTGGGACGGCAAGCTGCGCGGAGCGGCCATGATTCACGCGGCGCTGGCCGCTCACCTCGGGCGCGGCCCGGTCGCCTGGCCCGGCGACGCCGACGCACCTGGCGTCGACGCAGCGCGTCTGTCGCCGTTCGAGCTGGTGCGCCACTGCTACCCGATCGACGCCGAGGTTCAGCGCTTCCGGGAGCGGGCGGCGCAACAGGGCATCGGCAGCGCCTTCGACGCCGAGCGGCGCGAGTATCCGCGCCGGCGCGAGTTCGCGGCCTGGCGTCTGACCGGTCTGGGCGCCGTCGGGACGGCGCGACAACGCGAGCTGGCGGCGCTGGGTTTCACCATCCCGGCGAGCGGAGACTGAGGCCGTGCTGCGGATCGGACTGATCATCAATCCCGTTGCCGGCATCGGCGGATCCACGGCGCTCAAGGGCAGCGACGGGGCGGCGGTGCAGCGCGAGGCGCAGGCGCGCGGCGGCGAAGGCCGCGCCGCGGCCCGCACGCTGCGCGCCCTGAACCGGCTCGGCGACGTCGCCGGTCGCTTCCGTCTGGTCGCCTGGCCCGGCGCGATGGGTGCCGATGCGGCGCAGGCCAGCGGGCTGCCGTTCGACACCGTTGGCCAGCTTACCGGCGCGGCGACGCAAGCGGAGGACACGCGGCGCGCGGCCGCTGAACTCGCGGCGTGTTGCGACCTGCTGCTGTTCGCCGGCGGTGACGGCACCGCCCGCGACATCTGCGCGGAGATCGACGGGCGCCTGCCGGTGCTCGGCGTGCCGGCCGGCGTGAAGATGCACTCCGGCGTATTTGCGGTCAGCCCCGAGGCGGCCGGAGACTTGCTGCGCGAGCTCGTCCGTGGTGGCCTGGTCGGCCTGGAAGCCGCGGAAGTGCGCGATATCGATGAGGCGGCGTTTCGCGAGGGCCGCGTCCGCACGCGCCACTACGGCGAGATGCAGGTGCCCGCGCAGGCGCGCTTCATGCAGCACGTCAAACAGGCCGGACGCGAATCCGAGGAGCTGGTCGCCGAGGACATCGCCGCCGAGGTGGTCGAGAACCTCGACCCCGCCTGCCTGTACGTGCTCGGCCCCGGCTCGACCCTGCTCGCGGTCAAGCACGCGCTGGGCTTCGAGGGCAGCCTGCTCGGCGTCGACCTGTACCGGGACGGCGTCTGCCTGCGCCGCGACGCGGACGAGCGCGGCATTATCGAGGAACTGGCCGGTCACGACGGACCGGT
>CAZOUC010000196.1:0-5562 GCA_964582825.1 uncultured Enterobacteriaceae bacterium
CGCATGCGCGGTCTGATCGGCCTGGTGCCATTGAGCGGGCTCGAGCCGGGGCTGCGACGCATCGAGGTCGTCTGGAACGCGTCCGCGATCGAGAACGCGCCGCTCGACGACCGCTACGCTGAGGCCACGCGACGCTACAACATCTTCATCGCGTTCGCGCCGGATTTCGAGATGTCGTTGCCGGAGGGCGACGATACCCTCGCAGCCAACGGGACGGACTGACAGGAAGCACCCATGCCCATCGACCTGCGCAGCGACACGGTCACCCGACCCAGCCCCGGGATGCGCGAGGCCATGGCCCGCGCCGAGGTCGGCGACGACGTCTACGGCGAGGACCCGACGGTCAACCGGCTCGAGGAGACCATCGCGGCGCGGCTCGGCAAGGAGGCGGCGATCTTCGCACCGAGCGGCACGCAGTCGAACCTGCTGGCCCTGCTCGCGCACTGCCAGCGGGGCGACGAGTACATCGTCGGCACCACCGGGCACACCTACCTCTACGAGGGCGGCGGCGCCGCGGTGCTCGGCTCGATCCAGCCGGCACCCCTGCCCTTCGCGGCCGACGGCACCCTGCCCCTCGACGCGGTCGAAGCCGTGATCAAGCCCGACGACCCCCACTACGCCCGCACCCGTCTGCTGTGCCTGGAAAACACCAACGACGGCCGGGTGCTGCCGCTCGACTACATCGCCGACGCCGCGGGCCTGGCGCGCCGTCACGGGCTCGGCCTGCATCTCGACGGCGCGCGACTGTTCAACGCCGTGGTCCGACTCGGCGTCGACGCGAGTCGCGTGGTCGAAGCGTTCGACACCGTATCAGTTTGCCTGTCCAAGGGCCTCGGCGCGCCGGTAGGCTCCTGCCTGGTCGGCAGCCGGGAGCTGGTCGCCAGTGCACGGCGCTGGCGCAAGATGCTCGGCGGCGGCATGCGCCAGGCCGGGGTGATCGCGGCCGCCGGGCTCTACGCGCTCGAACACCAGGTCGAGGACCTGGCGCGCGACCACGAGCGCGCCGGGCGACTGGCGACGGCACTGGACGAACTCGACGGCGTCGAACGCTTCCTGCCGGTGGACACCAACATGGTGTTCGTCCGCTGCAGTGACCACGAGAGGCTCGCCGAACACCTCGCGGCGCGCGACATCACGGTCATCTGCGAGCCGGCGATGCGCCTGGTCACGCACCGGGACATCGACGACGAGGCCATCGACCGGGTGATCCACGCCTTCCGCGACTTCTACCCGCTTCGACCGGGAATGGTGAAGTAGAACGTGGCGCCCTGATCCGGCGCCGACTCGGCCCAGATGCGGCCGCCGTGCCGATTGACGATGCGGCGCACGCTGGCCAGGCCGATCCCCGAGCCCTCGAACTGGCCGTGCGAATGCAGGCGCTGGAACGCGCCGAACAGCTTGTCGCCGAAGCTCATGTCGAAGCCGACGCCGTTGTCGCGGACGTAGAACACGCGTTCGCCGTCCTGTTCCTCCGCTCCGAACTCGATCACGGCGTGCTGACGCGGCTGCGTGTACTTCCAGGCGTTGCCGAGCAGGTGATTCAGCGCCGCGGAGATCAAGGCCCGGTCGGCCCAGGCGTACAGATCCGGGGCCACGACGACGTGCACCTCGCGGGCCGGCTGTTCCGCCTGCAGCGCGTCGATGGCGTCGCCGGCGATCCTGGACAGGTCGACGTCACGCCGGTACATCTCGCGACGCGTCAGGCTCGCCAGAGCCAGCAGATCATCGATGATCCGCGACATGCGCTGCGCGCCCATCCTTACCCGCTGCAGGTAATCCAGTCCCTGTGCATCAAGGGCTTCGCCATGGTCCTCGATCAGCGCCTGGCTGAAGCCGTCGAGCGCACGCAGCGGCTGGCGCAGGTCGTGCGAAACCGAGTGGCAGAAGTCCTCGAGTTCCCGGGTGCGCTCGGCTACCTTCTGCTCGAGTTCGTCACGGTAGCTCTGCAGGGCCTGAAGACTGCTGTGCAGCTCGATTTCGGCAGCGAAGCGGATGGCGAACACGCGCAGCAACGGCTGCGCCCAGGGCGGCAGGCGCAGCGGCCGGTCGGCGCCGAGGTAAAAGAGCCCGAAGCAGTCGCCATCGGCGCTGAGCAGAGGCTCGGCGATGATGGCCCGGCAGTCGCTCTCCGCGGCCGCCGCATCGTGCGGAAATTCGCCGGGCACGTCGTCGAACTGCAGGCCCTGGCCGGTCTCGAGCGCGCGCTGGGCAACGGTACCGTCGATCGGGAACGACAGAGGGTCGGTCATATCGCCCCGGCGCCAGCGCGCGCGCGAGCTGACCCAGCCGGGCCGGTCATCCACCCGGCACAGGATTCCAGCCAGATGCACGTCGAACAACCCCGCGGCGGCCGCAATGCTGCGCTCGAGGAACGCGTCGACATCCTCGGTGTAACCCTGCGCCAGCACCCGCAGCGCTTCCTGCTGCCGGTGCAGCTCGGTCACTTCCCAGGTCGCGCCGACGACGCGATTGAACTCGCCCTGACCGTTTCGCAGGCGCTCGCCCGCGGACTGCATCACGTGCCGTCGGCCATCCTCGCCGACCGCGGCGTATTCGAAACGCAGCGGTCGGGGTTGGGCGACAATGGTGTTCAGCGCACGGCGCACCGCGTCAGCCCCTTCCATACCGGGCCCGGCAAGCCACGCCTGCAGGGTCGTATCGATTCGCCTCGGCCGATCGTGATCGCCGCCCACGCTGCCGCCACTCGGGTCGGTCAGCAGCAGGCGGTCCGAATCGACCGACCACTCCCAGCTCCATACGCCGGCGGCCCGGGTGGCCAGTCGCAGGCGCTGCTCGCTCTCGGCCAGTGCCGCCGAAGCCGCCTGGCGTTCGACCTCGGCGCCGATGCGGGCGCCGAAGATCTCCAGCAGGTACTCGACGCGTAACGGGTCGGCGAAATTGCGCCGGTCAATCATCGTGATGATTCCGATCACAGCACCTGACGCGGCACGAATCGGGATGCCGATGTAGCTGGTCAGGCCCTGCGACCGGAAGTATTCGTCCTGCGGATACAGTTCCTGCAGGTTGTCGGCGACCAACTGGGTTCTTCCGGCCAGCACGGCCGCCATGGGCGATTCTGTGCCGGCCACGAGACGCATCTCGAAGGCGCCTTCGAGGCGCCCGTCGATCACCCGCGCCAGGGATGAAAGGCGCCGCGGCGGCCCCTCGACGAGCCGGGCGATCATCACGTCGGCGCAGTTCAGCATCCGACTGAGCTGCAGCGCCAGCGAATCGAAGAAGGCCTGGTCGGTCGTCCCGCTGAGCACCCGCGCCAGGCGCTCGAGCAGTTCATCGACATCGAAGCTGTCGGCGACGGGATTGCTGTGTGTCTGCACCAGCCGCCGATCGCCGATTCGCAGCTCCGACAGGGAGCCGATCTCGAGAAAAGAGCTTCCGTCGCGGCGGCGCCACATGAACTGGTTGTTCTCGACCGGGCCGCGTTCCAGACGCCGGCGCAGTTCCTTGACGACCTCGCCGCTCGGCCGCCCGTCAGGCTGCCGCGCGGGCACGTGATCGAGCACCGACGTTCCGACCAGTTCGGAGCGCGCGCAGCGATGGTTGACCAGCGCCTGAGGGTTGCAGTCGACGATCTCGAGGCTGTCGACGTCGATCAGCAGGATTCCCTGGTGGCTCTGTTCGATCAGCGACTGGTAACGCGACTCGCTCTCGCGCAGCGCGCGGTTCTGCGCCTGCAACCGGTCCCACAACGGCAATACCGTCCATACCCCGTAGATGACCAGGACGATGCCGACCGTGTAGGCGCCGATCTCGAACGCCTCGGCAGCCAGATCGCGGCCCAGCAACGGCCAGGGATCGAACACGGGAAACGTGTCGCTGACGTCAACGATCGAAGCGACGGACAGCACGATGAAGCCCACCAAAAGCGCACGCCAGCTCCGCTCGCGCAGGAGCCCGCGGCGGGCGCAGAAGCGCCAGACCAGCACGGTGGTGACGACCATGACCAGGAGTCGAAACAGGGACGAGGTCTCCGACAACAGCGGAACCGTCGTCAATGGCAGCGCCTCACCCATGCTCGCGACCCGACCTCATAGCCAGCGACGCACCCGTTCCCGGTAGCGCCGGTACTCGTCCCCGAAGAGCTCTTCGAGAAACGGCTCTTCAGCACGGACAAAACCGTGCTCGATGATCAGGAAGAACAACAGCACCGGCAACCAGACGCTGAGGCTCGCAAACAGCACCGCGGCGCCGATCAGCAGCACGACCATACCGAGATACATCGGATTGCGGGTGTAGCGGTAGATACCGTGCGTGACCAGGCTGGTGGATCGCTGGAACGGGCGCAGCGGTGTGCCTGCCCGACGAAACAGGCCGGCCCCCTGCACCATGACCGTCAGGCCGGCAGCCACAAGCAGCAGGCCCGACCAGCGCCATGGTGCCGGCACCAGACGGTCAACGGGCAGCAGGACATGCAGGGCAGTCATCGCCAGCAGAGTCAACAGCAGCCAGGCCGGCGGTACCAGCTTGCGCACAGTCTTCACCGCGGTCTCCCTACTTCCAGCTCAGCCGCGTCAGCAGCCAGTCGCCCTCGATCAGTTCCCAGCGGCCCTCGAGGCGCCAGATTCGTCCGTCGTCGGGCAACAGGCCGACGCCACCCGTCGCGACCGCCGTCGCGGTCATGATCGCCTGCTGTCGCTGCGGTTCGACGAGTTCGATATCGACATTGCCGAGCAGCACTTCGATACGCTGGTGCTGCAGGAACTGCAGGGCGAGCATGCGACGGATATCCTGCTTGCCGTAGTAGCCGCCTCCGTCGAAATGCTCCGCGAGCACCGCCACCGCATCGCCGGCATCGCGCTCCTCGATGGCTGCTTCCGCACGCTGCAGTGCCTGCCTGATCACCTGCTCCGGCGGCGACGGGGTGCACGCGCACAGCACCGCCAGCGCCAGCAGCGGCAGCAGTTGCCGCGTCATCCGGCGCGGGCGCGAAAGGCCGCGTCCACCGTCACCCGCGCGGCGCGCCAGGCCGGGAACACGCCGCCCAGCAGGCCGATCAACAGCGCGAGCAGTGCGCCCTGCCAGAGCAGGCCGGCAGACAGCTCGAAACTGAACACGACCTGCGTGAAGCTGCCGCCGAGCGTCGCGGCGGACAGGCCGTCGAAGAACAGGTACGCGAGCGCGGCGCCGAGCAGGCCGCCGATCAGCGCCAGCAGCAGAGACTCGACGAGGGTGCCGACGAAGGCGGCCGTACCGGAAAAGCCGATTGCCCGCAGCGTGGCGATCTCCCTCTCGCGCGTGGCCACCGAGGTGTACATCGTGTTCAGCGCCCCGGCCAGGGCGCCGAAGGCCATCGCGATGCCGAGCGGCCAGCCCAGGTACATGATCAGGTCGGTGGTACCGGATGCCTGGCTCGCGAAGTAGTCGGTTTCGCGCTTCACGTCGAGCTGCAGGCGCGGTTCGTTGCGAACATGGTCGGCGAATGCCGTGAACTGCTCCGGGCCGGTAAGTCTGGCGCGCAGGGTCTGGAAGCTGCTGCCGCGCTGGAACAACGACTGGACGACGCGGGCGTCGGCCCACAGCTCCGAGTCGAACACCGTACCGGGA
>CAZOUC010000197.1:0-5561 GCA_964582825.1 uncultured Enterobacteriaceae bacterium
CCGGCACCGCCATCACCGCGCCGGTGCCGTAGTCCATCAGCACGAAGTTGGCGATCCAGATCGGCACCTCGCGTCCCGTCAGCGGGTGGCGGGCGCGCAGGCCGGTGTCGACGCCGCGCTTTTCCAGGGTGGCCATGTCCGCCTCGGCCACCGAGCTGCGCCGGCACTCGTCGATGAAGGCGGCGATCTCGGAATCGCCCGCCCCGGCCGCCAGCGCCAGCGGGTGCCCGGCGGATACCGCCATGTAGGTCACGCCGAACAGGGTGTCCGGTCGTGTCGTGTAGACCTCGACGGCGTCCAGGCCGGCCACCGGCTCGGGCAGAGCGAAGCGCAGCTGCACGCCGCGGCTCTTGCCGATCCAGTTACGCTGCATCGTGCGCACCTGCTCGGGCCAGCCCTCCAGCTCGTCGAGACCGGCGAGCAGCTCGTCGGCGTACCCGGTGATGCGCAGGAACCACTGCGGGATCTCCTTGCGCTCGACAGGCGCGCCGGAGCGCCAGCCGCGACCGTCGATGACCTGTTCATTGGCCAGCACCGTCTGGTCTACCGGGTCCCAGTTGACCGTGGCCATCTTCTTGTAGGCCAGGCCCTTTTCGTACAGGCGCGTGAAGAACCACTGTTCCCAGCGGTAGTACTCGGGGGTGCAGGTCGCCAGCTCGCGGTGCCAGTCGAAGGCCATGCCAAGGCGCTTGAACTGGGCGCGCATCTCGTCGATGTTGGCGTGGGTCCAGGCCGCCGGCGGCACGCCGTGCTGGATTGCGGCGTTTTCCGCGGGCAGACCGAAGGCGTCCCAGCCCATCGGCTGCAGCACGTTGCGCCCCTGCATGCGCTGGTAGCGCGCGATCACGTCGCCGATCGTGTAGTTGCGCACGTGACCCATGTGCAGCTTGCCGCTGGGGTACGGAAACATCGCCAGGCAGTAGAATTTTTCCCGCTCGGGGTCCTCGCGGACCGCGAAGCTGTCCCGCTCGGCCCACCAGGCCTGGGCGGCGGCCTCGACCTGCTCGGGGTGGTACTGTTCGTCCATCGGTTCCTTTCCGGCGCGTGCTGTCGTGCAACGCGAAAGGATAACCCAGCGCTGCAGCCCGGAACTACGGGAATGCTGCGCTCGGCGTTGCGGAGAAGGGTGTCCCGGACCTGCGCTTCGTCGATGGACCGCCAGGATGCCCCTGCTGGTGTGACCCGTCGGCCGCCTAACGGAGCTTTTCGAAGCGCAGTGCCGTCACGTGGCGTGCGCCGACGACCAGGGAGGTGACGCGTCCGTCGGCGTCCCGCTCGAACGCCATCGACGGCAGCAGGTTGGAAATGAACTCGTCCGCTCCGACGTAGGTTGCCGGGCTCTGTCCCCGCCTCAGGTTGCTGACCTGCAGGCGGTCCTGCACCACGTCTATGGTGTAAACGCTGCCGACCTCGTCGCTGTAGTAGGTCCCGGCGTATTCCATCAGCGTCGCGGCCGTCGGCATGTCCTCTGTTCCTTCGACCCGGGTTCCCTCGATGGGGTCTCCGCCGAGTACGAGAACGAACCCGTCCACCTGCCCGTCTTCGAGTCGTTCAAACCGGATCGGCGCGTTGAACGCGGGCAGCAGGAATTCATCCTCGGCCACGGGCTGCATGTCGTCTTCGTTGGTGCCGGCCCGCGCGCGCAAGCGGCCGTCCTCGAGAGAAACCACCAGCAGGGGGCCGGTCGCCAGTCGGTACTGGCCGACGTACTCGGCGTAGCGAGACGGGTCCGGCGCAGTGGCGGGCATCGCAGGCGCTGCCGTGTCGCCGCCGGGCGGGGGCTCGGGGAAGTCTTCCGCCATGACGATGTCGGCCACCTGGACCGCGAGGGCGGATGGCACCACGGTGCCGACGTTGCTGAGCACAACGATGCCGACGGCGGGTTGCTCGTACCACGCCACGTAGCTGCGGAACCCGGCATCGGCGCCGTTGTGCGCGATGACGTCGACTCCCCGGTAGTTGCCGAGCCCGACGCCGAACGCCATGTCGAGCGTCGTTCCGTCATTGAGCTCGACGCGTTCGCGCAGCTGTTCGATCGCCGCCGGGCCGCCTGCGCGGCTGTGGCGGAAGTTGTCGAGCCACAGGGCCAGGTCGCGCGCGGTGCTGAACAGACCGGTAGAGCCGACGTAGCCGAAGGTCATGACCGCCTTGTTGAAACGCCCCGCGTCGCCGCCGTGATAGGAGTATGCGCGGCCGGGAACGATCTTGCGGTGGTCGTCGTAGAAGTGCGAGCGCTCCATGCCTAGGGGTTCGAAGATCCTTTCCCGTGTGAACTCGCTGAACGGTTGGCCCGACACCGCCGATACCACCTCGGCCAGCAGCACGTAGCCGGAGTTGCTGTACTCGAACCGGGAGCCGGGTTCGAAATTCAGGCCGCGCTGCCGGGCGACGATGGCCCGGGCCTGCTCGAGCGAGACGAGGTCCGCGTCGCGCCAACCTCCGAGTTCGAGCAGGGTCAGCAACTCCGGGAGGCCGCTCGTGTGATGGGCGAGCTGTCGAATGGTGATCGTGCTTCCATAGTCCGGCAGCCAGGGCAGGTGCTGGCGCACGTCGTCGTCGAGCGACAGCTTGCCCTCCTGCGCCAGCATCGCCACGGCCATGGTCGTGAACTGCTTCGATACGGAGGCGACGTGGTACGCGGTCTCGGGGGTGATGTCGACGCCGTACTCGAGCTGAGCACTGCCGTATCCGCGTTCGAAAACGATCTCGCCGTCGCGGATCACGGCCACGGCCACGCCGGGGGTGGACGGATCGTCCCACGGGGCGAAGACTTCATCGATCTGGCCCGCCCAGTCGTCGCCTGCCTCCACGGGGGTTTCGGCGACGGGCCGCTCGGCTTCCGAGCAGGCGCCCAGGAACAGTGCCAGCAACGCGATCTGCGCGCGGCTTGCGATTGAAGTCATTGCCAGGCTCCCTGAAATGCGCGTGACCGGCAGTATAACGTCGCTATCCGCTGCAGGCTGTCGCGGCCGTGCCGCACGGAGCCGGAAGCCCTGGTGGGGGTGAGTGGCACCGGTCGATTCGACCGGCCTCGGACTAATCGACGTATACCGGCAGCCCCTGCGGGTTGTCGACGACGCGGCAGTCCGATATGTCGACGCTGTGGCCGCCCATCGACAGGGTAAAGGTGACCATCGTGTTGCCCTTCTCGATGGTCGTCGAGGTGCTGTTGCCGTCGCCCACCTCGAGCGTGAACTCGCACCCATCCTGCACGACGTAAGGTGGCGTTCGCGTTTCGTTGCCGCCTGAGCCGCAGGCCCCGAGCAGGAGCAGGAGCGAACCGGCTGCAAGCCGCGTTGCTGCGCCGGGCCTGCTGTCGAATCCGCCCTGCGATGATGTGCGGTGTTCGGCCGGTGCCATATCTGCGCTCCCTTGTTTCCAATTGAACGGACGAGTGCGATCGAAGTGTATGCCACAATCCTGGTCCGCGGACAGACGCTGTGAGTCGCGATGGATTTCAGTGCCCTGTTGTCGACCTTTGCGCTGCTGTTCGTGGCTGAGATGGGCGACAAGACGCAACTCGTGGCGATGACCCTGGCGCATCGCTACCGCGCCTTGCCGGTCATCGTCGGCACCTTCGCGGCCTTCGTACTGCTGAACCTGCTCGCCGTACTCGTCGGCGAGGGCGTGGCAAGCTTGCTGCCGCGGGCGCTCGTACTCGTCGTTGGCGGGGTGCTGTTCCTGTTTTTTGCAGCCGGTTCCTGGCGCACCGCGGGCGACGACGACGTTGCAGTCGCCGACGGGCGCAGGGCTTGGCTCGTCAGTTTCAGTCTGATCCTCGTCGCGGAACTCGGTGACAAGACCCAGCTCGCCATGGTCGCGTTGGCGGCGCAGTCGGGAGCACCGTGGTCGGTGTTCGTCGGCGGGACCCTCGCCCTGTGGGCCGTATCCCTGCTCGGGATCGTCCTGGGTCGAACGCTGCTCCGGAAAGTAGCGGCAAACTGGGTGCGGCGCGCCGCCGGGGTGCTGTTCGCGGTGTTCGGCCTGGCCGCGATCGCTGCCGGGCTGATTGCCTGGCGGGACGGCTGATCACTGACCCGGAGGGATCAGGACCGGCACCGGGCGCAACAGCCGGACGAGCCGCTGTATCGGTCTGCTCTATACTGCTGAGCCAGCGGTAGAGCCGTTGTTTTGCGCCATGGTCGAGGAGTCCGTGCAGACTGTTCCGTCCAGCGCCAGCCAGGGTCGTTTCCGTGGCGGGCTGCTGGTGCTGTTGTGGTGGGCGCTGTGCCTGCCCGCGACGATCGCGATCCCCGCTGAGCTGGAGCGCGGCAACTTCGGGATACTCGCCGTGCTGGCTCTGGACGCCGTGGGCCTGTACCTCCTGTACTTGGTTTTCCGAGACTACCTGGATTGGCGTCGCTACGGGCGCAGTCCGCTGTTGCTGCATGAGTATCCGCTCGTTACCGGACGTCCGATGGTCGGAGAAATCCGCTTCGCGAGGCCCCTGCCGGCGCGAAGCCGGGTGCGCGTCACGCTGAACCAGGTGCATTCCGCGGCAACCGGCTCGGGCAGTTCGCCGCACCGCAACCGCGTGGTCGAGTGGCAGGACCACCAGCACGTGTCACCCGAGAGCTTCGCGAGCGGCAGCCGGCTGCGGTTCCGCTTCGAGCTGCCTGCGGATCGCCCGGCCAGCGAGGAGCCTGCCAGGAGTTTCCGATACTGGGAGCTCCACGTCGCCGGGCCGGACCTGAAACCGCCGCTGCCGCGGCACTATGACATCCGCGTCGAGCAGGGCGCGTCCAGCGAGAACGCAGTGGACCGGCGCCTTGACGCGGCCGCGGACGAGGCTGGGCAGGACACGGCGCAGACCTGGGGCCTGCGCTGGGGCCCCGGCGGGCTGGAACGCTACGAAGGACTGGCGGAACGCTGGCGTCCGGCGCTGGGCGTGCTGCTCTTCGCCGCCGGTTTCGGTACCGCGTGCGCGCTGGTGTGGGGCCTTGAGGAAATCGGTCGGCTCAGGTGGCCTCTGGTCGTGCCCTTCGGGCTGGCGAGTTCCGCGATCCTGCTTTACGGCCTGTTCCTGCTGCTGGGCTCGCAGCGCCTGACGGTCTCGCACCGGGGCCTGTGCAGCCAGCACAATCTGCTGGGAATGCCGGTTTACCGCCGCGAAATCGCTGCGGGAGACGTCGGGAGGGTGGTCGTGCGGCGCACCGGCCAGGTCAACCGTCAGGGCGAGACCTTCATCGAGTGGGCGGTGATCGCCGAGGATCGCAGCGGCAAGGCGCATGTGCGACTGGTTGAAGGTCTGGTCGACCTCCGCGTGGCCGGCCGTGCCCTGCACTGGTTCCACCGCCACGGCCCCTTCCCGATGCCCATCGAGCCGGTCGACGAAGCGTCCACCGACGGCGGGGGCTGATGAACCCCGGCCCGGCCCGGCACGGGTCCGGGCTAGTGGCTGGACGGCGCCGCCGGGCGCCGAGCCGTCAGCAGCAGCGCCAGCGCGCACAGCGCCAGCACCGGCCAGGAGCGCCAGATCGTGTACGGGGTCTCGCCGCGCATCGGCTGCAGCGTGCCGCTGACCACCTCGCGGGTGAACTGCCCGCCGCGCACGATCACGC
>CAZOUC010000198.1:0-5553 GCA_964582825.1 uncultured Enterobacteriaceae bacterium
ACGACCTGACTGCCGCCGTGCTCGCCGCGGTGGCCGGTGTGCCGCTCGAAGAGAACGCCGAGGCACTGGCTCATCTCGAGTACTGGGTGCAGCGCCGGGCCTTGCAGCTCAACGCCGCCAACCGCAAGCAGGCGCTGCTGCCGCGCGGCGTCGAGCTGATCCCGAACCCGACCGGCAGCGCCGTCGGCTTTCAGCTGCGTATCGGTGACTGCGTCGTGCTGTGCACGCCGGGCATACCGAGCGAGCTGCGGCGCATGACGCGCGAGTTCATCCTGCCCTGGCTGGCCGCACGGTTCCCGGCCCCGGGCAAGCTGACCATCGAGCGCTACCAGGTGTTCGGTCTCGGCGAGTCGACGCTGCAGCAGTTGCTCAGTGACGGCATCGGCAACTGGCCCCCAGCGGTCGAGCTCGGGTTTCGTGCCGGAGCGCCGCTCCTCGAACTGAAACTGACCAGCCGCGACGCGGAACACGACCCGCTGCGCGAGCACTGTGCGGCACGCGTTCGCGAGCTGATCGGCGACCATATCGTCGGCGTCGGTGGCGTGACCCTGCCGCAGCGGGTGCACGAGTTGCTGGCGGCCGGCGACCGGCGCTTGACCACCGCCGAGTCCTGCACCGGCGGCCTGATCGCCTCGATGCTGACCGAGGTGCCGGGCGCGTCCGCGGTGTTCGAGGCGGGTTTCGTGACCTACTCCAACGCGATGAAGCAGGAAATGCTCGGTGTCAGTGAGGCGACCCTGGCCGAGCACGGTGCGGTCAGCGAGGCCGTGGTGCTCGAGATGGCGCGCGGCGCGCTCGAACGCAGCGGCGCCGACTGCGTCATCGCGGTATCGGGTGTCGCCGGTCCCGAGGGCGGCAGCGAGGACAAGCCCGTCGGCCTGGTCTGGCTGTGCTGGGGCGCGCCGGATGCTCTGCAGACGCGCGCGCTGCACTTCCCGTTCGGCCGCAGGATGTTCCAGACCTTCGCCGCCGCCACCGGCCTCGACCTGGTGCGGCGCCACCTGCAGGGGCTCGAACAGGAGCCGCGCTACTTCCGCGATCGCGCCTTCCGCCCGCCGCCTGCTTCCTGAGCCGGATCGACCGGTTCTGCTGCTCTTGATGCGGCTTTACCATCGAACCCGGCCCGGTTGATCGGCACGATCCGGATCCCTGGCGTGCCGTGTTCGCGGCAGGGAGCGCTTGCCGATCGACGAGGCGCCGCTTGGCCGGGACGCGGGCGTTCTACAATGCCCGGATGAATCAACCCGCTTTCATCGACAATCCGCGGCGCGCGTTCTGGCTGCTGCATCTCGGCGGCTGGCTGGTCTGGGGCCTGTTCAAGTACAGCGCCGTGGCGGTACTCGAACAGGCGCCACCGAACTACCCGGCCTACGTGCTGCTGATCGCGATTCTCGGTGGTCTGCTCACGCTCGCGCTGCGCTACCTGTACCGCGCGGTCTGGAACCGGCCCCTGTGGTGGCGCATTCTGCTGACCGTGGCGGTCACGGCGGCGGCGACCTGGGTGTGGATCGAGCTGCGGCAGCTGATCTTCTCCGCCTGGTTCCAGCCCGAGCGCAAGGAAATGCAGGAGGAGTGGCTGGTACGCCTGTTCTACCTGGGCTTCTTCCAGAGCGAGTGGGTCACGATCCTGGCCTGGAGCGTGCTGTACTACGGCATCAAGTACTACCGGATCTTCCAGGAGGTCCGTGAGGCCGGGCTGAAAGCGGCGACGATGGCGCACGAGGCGCAGCTGAAGATGCTGCGCTATCAGCTGAATCCGCATTTCCTGTTCAACACCCTGAACGCGATCTCGACGCTGATTCTCGAGCAGCAGACCGAAGTGGCGAACCGCATGGTCAGTCGCCTGTCGAGCTTCCTGCGCTACTCGCTCGACAACGACCCGATGCAGAAGATCACCCTGCAGCAGGAGCTCGGCGCCCTCGAGCTCTACCTCGACATCGAGAAGGTCCGCTTCGAGGACCGCCTGTCGATCGACCTCGACGTCAGCGGCGAAGCCCGCGGCGCGCTGATTCCGTCGCTGCTGCTGCAGCCGCTGGTGGAGAACGCGATCAAGTACGGCATTGCGAGACTCGAGAGCGGCGGCGTCATCCGCATCGCCGCGCGCGTGTTCGCGGGCGACCTGCTGATCGAGATCAGCGACAACGGACCGGGCACCGAGCTCGTCAACGGTCAGATTCCCGACGCGCGCGGTGTCGGCGTCCGCAACACGCGGGAACGTCTCGCCGAGCTGTACGGCAACCAGCATTCGTTCCGTCTCAGCCATGCGCAGCCCCAGGGGCTCACCGTGAATATCCGCATCCCGTACGAAACCTGAAACGCCAAGGAGGCCATATGAGCGTCAGGACCGTCATCGTGGACGACGAATCGCTGGCCCGGCGGGGTCTGCGGCTGCGCCTCGAGAAATTTCCCCGGATCCAGGTGGTGGCCGAGTGCGCCAACGGGCGCCAGGCGCTGGCGGCCGTCTCCGAGCATCAGCCGGACCTGCTGTTCCTCGACATCCAGATGCCGGGCATGGACGGCTTCGAAGTGGTGCGCCGGTTGCAGGCCGACGCCATGCCGCTGGTGGTGTTCGTGACGGCGTTCGACCAGTTCGCCCTCGATGCCTTCGAGGTGCACGCCATCGACTACGTACTGAAACCGGTTGACGAGGACCGCCTCGGCGAAGCTGTCGACCGGGTCACCCGGCAGCTGCAGCAGCGTCAGGAGCAGTCCGACAAGGAGCGCCTGATCGAGTTCATCGTCGGCCTGACCGGCGAGCCCGCGTCGAAGGTCGAACAGCTGGTGCGCGAGGGTGGCGACGACGACCTGCCCGGCGCGGGGCAGAAGCTGTCGATCAAGGACGGCTCGACGATTCACCTCGTGCCCTTTGCCGAAATCGACTGGATCGACGCCGCGGGCGACTACATGTGCGTGCACGTCGCCGGCGACACGCACGTCATGCGCGCGACGATGAAGGAGCTCGAGGATCAGCTCGACCCGCGGCGCTTCGCGCGCGTGCACCGCTCGACCCTGGTCAACGTGCATCGCGTGGAAAAAGTCGCGCCCCTCGAGAACGGCAAGTACCGGCTCACCCTGCGCGGAGGACACGCCGTCACCATGAGCCGCAGCTACCGCGACCAGCTCGACCGCTTCCGCTGACACCTCGATCGCGCGTCAATCGCGCTTCAATGGGGCCAGGTTCAATTGATCCGCGTCAATCGCGCTTCAATGGGGCCAGGTTCAATTGATCCGTTTCAATCGATCCAGGTTCGATTGATCAGAAAGCGACCAATGTCACCTCGGCCGAGCCGATCTCGATCAATTGAACCTGGCCCCATTGAAAAGTGGATCGCTTGCTGACCGATCTCGATCAATTGAACCTGGCCCCATTGAAATAGTGCACGAAGGGGTTGTCAGCGGGAGAAGGAGTAGATCAGGTCGACGGCGGATTCGAGGCCGGATATCACTTCGACGTAGAGGCGCTCGCGCAGGCGGTAGCGCAGGCGCAGGGTGTTGACCTGTTCATGGATGCCCATCCCGTAGCGGATGAACAGGTCCGGTGTCAGGTAGCCGCTGAGCTGCACCTCGGTGCCGGCGTCGCCGCTGCCGGTGGAGACTCGGAAGTCCTCGATGCCGAGTTCGCTGGCCGCCTCACCGAGGCCGCGGGTCGCCTGGGCGGCGCCAAGACCGATCAGCGCGTCGTTGACGGCCTGCCTGGTGTCGACGCCGGCGCCGCCGGGCCCGCGCCCGGTCAACAGGTAGTGCATCGCGTCCTGCTGGGGCATTGCAGGAATCGAGAAGATCTCGGTGCGGGGATTGCGCACCGGTCCGCGGGCCCGGATACCGACGGTCACGTTGTCCTCGGTCTGCTCGCGAACCGCTTGCAGGCGGATGTCGGGATTGTCGAGCGGGCCGCGAAACAGCAGGCTGCCGTCCTGCACCTGCAGCCGCTGCCCGTAAGCCCGGTAGCGGCCTTCTTCGATCAGGATCTCGCCGCGCCCGGTGAGCGGGTTGTCCGAGTCACCGAGTACGGCCAGCTCGCCGCCGAGGCGGATTTCCGCGCCGTAACCGCTCAGCCTGACGTCGTCACCGAGCCGGATGTCCAGGTCCGCGCGCCAGCGCCAGCCCTCGTCGGTCTGTTCCCGGCCGACGACCACCGCATCGCGGCTGACGCTGACCGCGCCCCGCGGCAGCTCTTCAAGGACGATGTCGGCGCTCGGCACGCGCACCGTGCCGTCGATCTCCGCCAGGCCCGGCTGCAGACGGAGGTCCAGCTCGGGGCTGAAGGCCAGCCGGCTGTCGGCGAACGGTCGCAGGACCAGGCCTTCGAGGTCGGTCTGCAGTTCGGCGCGCCAGTCTGCCGGGTCGGCCCAGTCGACCCGGCCCGCGACGCTGCCCCGTCCGGCCCCGGTCACCAGGGTGCCGCTGAACCGTGCCGTGGGGCCGGCGAGATTCAGGGTCAGATTCAGCTCCTCGAGCGGGTCCGGCAGCAGTTCGTGGCGCAGCAGGCCGTCGCGGAGGTCGAGCTCGCCGTCCAGCCGTGGCGCCTGCAGTCGGCCATCGAGGGCGACCTCACCATCGAGCCTGCCGCCGAGCGCCTTGATCTGCGGATCGATTGCGGCAAAGTCGCCGAGTTCGATGGCGCTCAGCAGCAGGCGCCCGCCGAGGCTGCGTTGATCGTCCAGATCGCGGATCACGAGCTCGCCGACCGCGCGTCCGTCGTCACCGACTTCGAGCCCGAAGCCGCTGCGAATGCCCTCGTCATCGACGCTGGCGGCGGCCCACAGCTCGCTCAGGCGGGGGTAGCGCTCGTCCACGGCGTCACCGGCCAGGACGTCGATGCGGGATGCCTGCACGTGGCCGTCGAGCCGGGGCAGTTCTCCGGTCTGCCAGGACCCGTCGAGAGAGCCGTCGATGCGGCCGCGCAGTGTCGTCTGCATCAGGCCGAGCTGCGCGAGCCAGCCGAGCTCGAGGCCGCTGAAGCGCAGCGCCAGGCCCTCCACCGCGCCGGCCACGACCGACAGCGGTGCCTCGTTGCACAGTTGCGCCTCGCCGACGTCGCGGCGCAGGCAGAATCGTTCCATCCGGAAGCCGTCGTCGACGTAGCTCAGCGCCAGCGTGTCGGTCAGTCGCCAGGCCCCTTCCGGCAGCGCCTCCGGCGCCAGCGCCAGGCTGGTGCAGCTGCCGGACCATGCCGTGCCGTCCTTCAGAGCGCCACCGCATTCGAGCTCGACACGGCCGAGCCCGGAGGTTTGCGCTGCCAGTCCAAGCCGGTGATCTTCGGCCCGGCCTGCCAGGCGCAGCGTCGCGCGGTCGACGCGCTGCGAGTCGATGACCAGGCCCGCGAGTTCGGCCTGGAGCCGGCTGCCCTCACCGCGCAGGTCGAGGCGGTCCAGCCGGATCTGGCGAAAGCCGAGGTCGGCGGCGGCGGCCTGGCCGGCGACCCGCGGTGCCAGCGGCGCACCGGTCACCGCCAGCTCGCCGCTGACGCTGCCCGCGAGCTCCGGCAGCAGCTGCGTCAGCGAACCGAGGTCCAGGGTCGTGTCGAGCCGCAGTTGCTCGCCGACCAGGCCC
>CAZOUC010000199.1:0-5538 GCA_964582825.1 uncultured Enterobacteriaceae bacterium
CTGGTCGACGAAGGCCGCTACGACGCCTCCTGGGATGCCGCAGCCGAGCTGTTCCGCAGCCAGGTGAGCCCGGAATCCTGGAACGCCAGCATCACCCAGGCGCGTGGCCTGTTCGGTGAGCTGCGTCAGCGTGAACTCGCTGCGAGCCAGTACGCGACGACCCTGCCTGGCGCGCCCGACGGCGAGTACGTGGTGCTGCGTTTCGATGCGAGCTTCGCCGCCAAGGCCGCGGCCGTGGAGACGGTGACGGTCGTTCGAGAGAACGGCGCGTGGCGCGTTACCGGGTATTTCATCCAATGAGCCGCCTGCCCATGCATCCGCTCGGGTGAGCAGCGGCGTACTGCCGGTCATGTCCCGGCTGCATTTCGCATTGCTCCTGTTGCCGCTGGCCGCCTGCTCGTCGACTCCGGAGCGCGGGGTGCCGCCGGCGCTGGACGGACCCCACGAGTGGCGCTGGTACGGCGCGGCGCCGGGCGGCGGTCACTACTCGCCGGCGGCGCAGATCGATGCCGGCAACGTGGCCCGCCTCGAGCCGGTCTGGGTCCACAGGCACGGGCACACCCGCCGTGGCGGCGAAGGCGACATCGGCGGTCGTCCGCTGACCCAGAGCAGTTTCCAGGCGACGCCGCTGGTGGTCGGTGACCGCCTGTTCTACTGCACGCCGTTCAACAAGGTGTTCGCGCTCGATGCCGCCACCGGGGAAGAGCGCTGGTCCTACGACCCGCAGGTCGCGCAGGACGAGGACTTCCTGCCCAACTGCCGCGGCGTCAGCTACTGGAGCTCCGGTGCGCCCGGTTCCTGCGAGAGCCGGATCCTGCTGGGTACGCTGGATGCCCGACTGATCGCTCTGGATTTCGCGAGCGGCGCGCCCTGTACGGATTTCGGCGAGCAGGGGACCGTGGACGTCAGCGCCGGCCTGTCGGCGCACGCGCCGCACGAGTATTCCATCACCTCGCCGCCGGCGATTCTCGGCGACCTGGTGATTACCGGGTCCAACGTGCTGGACAGCCAGCGCGTCGACGTCCCCTCGGGGGTCGTACGCGCCTACGACGTGCGCAGCGGCGCGCTGCGCTGGGCCTGGAACCCGGTACCTCCGGGCCAGGCGAGCCGCGAGGCGGACGGCAGCTGGCGCGCCGGCACCGCCAACGTCTGGTCGATCATCGCCGTCGATCCCGAGCGCAACCTGGTCTTTGCGCCCACCGGGAATACCTCGCCGGACTTCTATGGCGGTCTGCGCGACGGGCTCGATGCCTATTCTTCGGCCGTGGTCGCGCTCGACGGCAGCAGCGGTGCGCTGCGCTGGTACTTCCAGTTCGTGCACCACGACGTCTGGGACTACGACACGCCGGCGCAGCCGCTGCTCGTCGACCTGCCGGTCGCGGGTGAGGTCGTGCCGGCGCTGGTCCAGGTCACCAAGATGGGCCTGACCTTCGCGCTGCACCGGGAAACCGGCGAGCCACTGTACCCGGTCGAAGAACGGCCCGCGCCGGGCGGTGCCGTGGCCGGCGACGACCTGTCGCCGTCGCAACCCGTGCAGCCGCACTTCGAACCCCTGCTGCCGGCGCAGATCGGCCCGCAGGACGCCTGGGGCTTCACGCCCTGGGACCGGGCCGCCTGCCGGCGCCGGATCGCCGCGCTGCGCAACGAGGGCCTGTACACGCCGCCCAGTCTCGAGGGGTCGATCTACTACCCGGGTTCGGCCGGCGGCAACAACTGGGGGTCACCGGGCTACGATCCGCACACGCGCCGGCTCGTCGTGGTGACCAACCGCTACGGGGCCAGCCTGACCCTGAAGCCGCGCGCTGAGTGCGGCGACGATGTGATCATGCCGCAGCACGGGACGCCCTACTGCATCGTCAACGAGCCGCTGCTGTCGCCGCTCGGCGTGCCCTGCACCGCGCCGCCGTGGTCGACGCTTGACGCGATCGACGTCGACAGCGGCCGGGTGCTGTGGAGCGTGCCGCTCGGCACCACCCGTGACATGGCGCCGTTTCCGTTCTGGTGGATTCGGGGCGTGCCCGCGGTGGGCGGTCCGCTGGTCACCGCGGGCGGGGTCGTATTTGTCGGCGCCGCGATGGACCACCGCCTGCGCGCGTTCGACATCGACAGCGGCGAACTGCTCTGGCAGGCCCGCCTGCCGACCGCCGCCAACGCGGTGCCGATGAGCTACCAGCTCGACGACGGCCGGCAGTACATCGTTGTCGCCGTCGGCGGGCACTGGGTCGGCATCAATCCGCCGGGCGACTACCTGATGGCCTTTGCCCTGCCGCAGGCGAGCGGCGCGCCGTGAGCGGCATGCGCTGGGATGCCGGGCAGTACGTGCGCCACGCGCGCTTCGTCGCCGATCTCGGGGCGCCGCTGCTCGACCTGCTGGCGCCGCGGCCGGGCGAGCGCGTGCTCGACCTCGGCTGCGGCGACGGCGCTTTGACGCAGCGTCTCGCCGAGGCCGGCTGTGAGGTGCTCGGCGTCGACGCCAGCGAGGATATGGTGGCGGCGACCCGTCGCCGCGGTCTCGACGCGCGGCACCTGGACGGTCAGCGGCTGGCCTTCGACGCGACGTTCGACGCCGTGTTCTCGAACGCGGCGCTGCACTGGATGCGCGACGTCGACGCGGTGATCGACGGCGTGTGGCGGGCGCTCAAGCCGGGCGGCCGGTTCGTCGCCGAGTTTGGGGGCGCCGGCAACGTTGCCGCGGTGCGTGCCGCACTGGATGCCGAACTCGCCGCCCTGCGCCGGCGCGTCGACTGTCCCTGGGTGTTTCCTGGCGCGGAAGAATACCGCGAACGACTCGAGCGGCGCGGCTTCGAGGTCAGGTCCATTGCGTGCTTTCCGAGGCCGACCGTCCTGCCGGGCCACCTGAGCGCCTGGCTCGACACCTTCGCGCAGGATTACCTGGCCGTGGTTCCGGAACACCGGCACGCGGCGTTTCTCGAACGCGTCACCGAACGCCTGGCGGCCGAATTGTGCCGGGAGGGCGTCTGGCAGGTGGACTACGTCCGGCTGCGCGTGGTCGCGCAGCGGCCCCGGTAGGCGGCGTCCTGGCCCACCACTCTCGCTACCAGTTCGGCGGCAGGCGCGGGTCGCGCTTGCGGGCGCCGCGGTAGCGCGCGTCACGCGTTTTGCGTTCGACCTCCCGGCGCCGCTGCGTCGTGTAGCGGTGCCAGCGCCGGTCGTCCGGCCGGCGCAGCAGGGCGCCGAGACGGTGGTGCAAGCCCGTTCGCAGCAGCAGCGGCCTTGCGAACATGCCGAGCAGGATCAGGGCCAGTATGTACACGGCACCGACGGCGGGCAGCAGGACGCCGAGCCCCATGCCGACGGCGAGCGCCGCCATGTACAGGCCCCGGGCCAGTGGTCCGAACTGGAAGTCTTCGTCGTACGATCCCATGCGCTCGCCCGCGATACCGGCCCGCGATACCGGATGATGCCCTCGCCGCCTGGCGCGGTGTGTACCGCAAGGTCCGAGGATACCAGCCCGGGCACCGGCTCGGCTCGCCCTCGTTGCGGCGGCCCGTCACCCGCGAGGCGGACGCGCCCGGGGAACCGGTTTCGCGCTAAACTGACTAAGAGTGCAGGCAGCCGGAAGGAGGCACCAGGTCATGGCAGATGTCGGCAGCGCCAGCTTCAACCGTGCGGCGACGACTTCGCCGCTCGACGCGCAGCGCCAGCAGCAGAACGAGAGAGCCCGGGACGACGAGAGCACGCGGCCGTTGCCCTCGGCCAGCGTCGCGCCGGCGCCCGAGCAGGAACAGCAGCCCGGAGTCCTCACGCGAATCGTCGAGGCCAGCGCCGTCGAGTCGCAGAATCCGGCCGAGCAGGCCGCGCAGCAGCGCGCCGAAGACGCGGCGCAGCGCCAGCAGGCGGAGGCCCGCCAGCGCCCGGAGGCGGACGGCTCCGGTCCCGAACAGCCGACGCTCGGCGGGCTGGTCAACACCACGGCCTGAGCGCGTGAAGGCCCCGCTGTCCGCTGTCATCCCGGCACTGCTGCTCGTCGCCTGCGGTGGCGGCGGCACCACCGTGTCCAGCCCGCCGTCAAGCGCCGCCGAGGTGGTGTTCACCGTCAACGACTTCGACGATGCCGTCGCCTACCGTCCGGCGTCCGCCTACGCGCCGATCCTCGCGCGATGCGCGACCGTCGACGAGGAGGCCGATGCCTGCATTCTCGGCGAACTGCCGGTGATCGGCATGGACAGGACGGACCCGACCATCGAAGACGTGATGGACCGTGTCGTGGTCTCGCACGACTGGATGGGACAGCGTTTTCGTGAGGTGCTCGAACGGATGCCGCCGGAAATGCTCAAACTGTTCCGGCCGATCACCGCCGTGGTGATCGACGACGACATCCGGCCGTCCTACTACACCACGCGAACCGCGGCCATCTACCTCGATCCGGCCGGGCTGTGGCTCAGCAACGAAGAAAAGGCCACCATCGACCAGGAGCCGGATTTCCGCAGCGGCTTTGCCAGCGAACTGGCGTTCCGGTCCCTGTGGCGCTACGTGCGCGACGGCGACTACGCCTACCGGGGATACTCGCTGAGCGGTGACGAGACCCGCCGGATCGAAGACATCGAGCTGCGCATGGCGGCGCTGCTGTTCCACGAACTGGCACACGCCAACGATTTCCTGCCGCCCTCGGTCCTGGACCAGGTCGACCCGGTGCTGCGCCCCAACCAGGCGATCCAGGGCTTCAGCAGCCAGCGCATCTCGAATCGCCTGACGGCGCGCGATCCCCTGCAGTCCGAGGTCATGTTCGGGCTTGCCGGGGTCATGTTCCTCGGCGAAACGGCCACCGAGGCCCAGAAGGCGATCGTCGGCGAGGAAGTCGGCGCCGAGTTCGAGCCCGACGCAGCCAGCGACGACTACGCCTATTCGTCGATCTACGAAGACATCGCCATGCTGTTCGAAGAGACGATGATGAAGTACCACTTCGACGTCGACCGGCAGATGGCCTTCACCACCGCCCCGGACAGCAACAGCTGTGCCGACTACATCATCGGCTGGGGTAACCACGGCCGGCTCGGCGACACCGATGTCCGCGCGCGTGCCCAGTGGGTGCACGGCGAACTGCTGCCGGACGGCGAGGATCTCAGCCTGTTCTTCCAGGACCTGGCGTTCCCGTTCGAGATGACACCGGGCGACGACTGGTGCACGATCCCGGTGCCCGGCACGACGCTGGCGTCGGGGGAGGGCATTCGCCGCGAGCGGCGCGAAGAGGTTCCCGTCACGCCGGAGCAGTGGCTGCGCTGGCACTGAGCGGGCGGCGTCGCTGCCGCTAGATGCGCAGGACCAGCTTGCCGGTGGCTTCCCGGTCCATCAGCGCGCGCAGTGCCTGCGGCCCGTCGGCGAAGTCGTAGACGCGCGAGATGCAGGGCCTGATGCGCCCGTCGATGAACATCTGCACGAGTTCCTCGTTGTTGCGCCGGCTCTCCTCCGGTTCGCGGGCCGTGAAGGCGCCCCAGAACACGCCGACCACCGACGCGTTCTTGAGCAGCGCCAGGTTCAGCGGCAGGGACGGAATGCCGCCGACGAAGCCGATCAGCG
>CAZOUC010000200.1:0-5528 GCA_964582825.1 uncultured Enterobacteriaceae bacterium
ACAGCGCGGTGAGGGCCTGCAGGGACCAGCGCAGGGCGCGCGAGCGCTTCAGCACGCGGTCCGGCAGGATCCAGGTCTCCAGCTCGAACAGCAGCAGCAGCAGCACCCAGGCCGCGGTATCGATCGTGGCCGCAAAGCTGGAGATGATGTTATCCAGCGTCAGGCCGCTGCGCGCGGTGATCTGCGCGGCGTTCCACTCCTCGACGAAGAACAGCCAGACGTTGTAGATCAGCAGCAGGTACACGGTGTACTTGAACAGCGTGTACAGGCGGTGCGGATGGACCAGCTTGTGGAGCACGTCGACAGCGCTCAGCGCGGCTCGATCGATGCAGGCAGAACGTTGCCGTTCGGCGCCCCGCGATCGTCGGCATTCTTTACGTCGGCATTCATTTTGTCGTCAAATAGGTGTCAGACAAGGAAGCAAGACTACTGTATTTTCAGCGTCTTGCCATCCGCGGTACAGAAATTGCTTTATTCCCGACCGACAAGACCAAGCGATAACAATCCATGCAGTTCAGACAGGGCGAAAACCCGCACCCGGTTTTCCGGACCGACCGCTTTTGCCAGATCAACGGGTTCTGGTACTTCGTCACCCGCGAGCAGACCCAGGAAGGCCCGTTCCCGAGTCGCCAGGATGCCCAGGCGGAACTGCAGGACTACATCCGCCGCATGTCGACGCAGCCCGGCGCGAACGGCTGACCGGCAGCCGGGCGCGCGCCCGTGACACCCTCCGATCCGCACTACCGCCAGCGCCGTCGCGACTTCGATCGCTGTCTGACCCTGTTCGGGCGCAAGCCGGTTCTCGAAGCCCTCGAGCATCCGGCGGTACGCTGCCTGCGCCTGCACCTCGCGACCAGCAACCGGCCGGCACCCATCCTCGACCGGATCAGCGAGCTGGCCGAGCGCGACGGCGCCGAGCTGCACCGCCACGACCGCCTTGCGCTGTCGCGCATATCCCGCAACGGCCGCCAGGACCAGGGTGTCGCGGCGGACATCGTCTGGGACGGGTACTGCAGCCTCGACGACTTCCTCGCGCAGACGTCGGGAGCATCCGCACCGCTGGTTGCGGTCGACCGGGTACACAATCCGCAGAACCTCGGCATGCTGATCCGCGCCGTTACCGCCGGACGCGCGGCCGGACTGCTGCTGCCGCGCCGCGGTGGCTGCCGGGTCGACGGCCTGGTCATCAAGGCCAGCGCCGGCACCGTGTTCCGCGCGCGCCTGGTGCTCTGCGACAGCCTGCCGGAAGGGCTCGACGCCTGCCGTGAGGCCGGTTACGAGGTCTGTGTGCTCGAGGCCGACGCAGCGGAATCGCTGTTTGACTACCAGCCCGCAGGCCCCTGCGTGATGGTGCTCGGCAACGAGAGCGAGGGCGTGTCGGCCGATTGCCGGAAACGTGCCGATCGCCGCCTGTCGATCCCGCTGGCGAACGGCGTCGAATCCCTGAACCTGGCGGTGACCGGCGCCCTGGTTGCCTTCAGCAGCGCACTGGCGCCCGGCCCCCGGGCGCACCGGCCGGCCGGCCGCTAGCGGCTCAGGTACCCCATCGCCTCTTCGAGGCCGTGGACCGTCAGCGGATACATGTGGCCGTCGACGAGCTGGCGCGTGATGCCGATCGACTGGGTGTAATCCCAGTGCGCCTCGGGCACGGGGTTGATCCACACCAGCTTGGGGTAGGTATCGGTCACGCGCCGCATCCAGCGCTCCCCCGCCTCCTCGTTCCAGTACTCGACACTGCCACCGGGCTGGACGATCTCGTACGGCGACATCGACGCGTCGCCGACGAAAATGACCTTGTAATCCTGCGGGTAGCGATGCAGCACGTCGAGGGTGCTGATGCGCTCGTGGTGACGACGCACGTTGTTGCGCCACACCGACTCGTAAATGAAGTTATGGAAGTAGAAATACTCCATGTGCTTGAACTCGGTGCGCGTCGCCGAGAACAACTCCTCGCAGACCTTGACGTGCGGGTCCATCGAACCGCCGACGTCGAAGAACAGCAGGACCTTCACGGCGTTGTGCCGCTCCGGCACCATGCGGATGTCGAGCAGGCCGGCATTGCGCGCGGTCGAGCGGATGGTGTCGTCGAGGTCGAGTTCCTCGGCCGCCCCGGTGCGTGCGAACTTGCGCAGCCGGCGCAGCGCGACCTTGATGTTGCGCGTACCGAGTTCGACGCTGTCGTCGAGATTGCGGAATTCGCGCTTCTCCCAGACCTTCGCAGCGCGCCGGTTGCCACCGTTCGGTCCGACCCGGATGCCCTCGGGATGGTAACCCTGGGAGCCGAACGGTGAGGTGCCCCCCGTACCGATCCACTTGTTGCCCCCCTCGTGGCGCTTCTTCTGCTCTTCGAGGCGTTTCTTGAACTCCTCGATCAGTTTATCGAGGCCGCCGAGGGACTCGATCTTTGCCTTCTCCTCCTCGCTGAGCTGCTTGAGGAACTCCGCGCGCAGCCAGTCCTCGGGAATCAGCACCTCGATGATGTCGTCGAGGCTCTCGAGATCCTTGAAATAAGCACCGAAGGCCCGGTCGAAGCGGTCGAAATACTTCTCGTCCTTGACCAGCACGGCGCGGCTGAGGAAGTAGAAGTCGTCGACATCGGCGAACGCGACACGTTGCTCGAGGCAGCCGACCAGGTCCAGCAGTTCCTTGATCGTCACCGGCACGCCGGCGTTGCGCAGGCCGTGGAAGAAGTTGATCAGCATCGTGACACAGACTCAGCGCCGCGACTCGCGCCGGTGCATGAACGCCAGGCGCTCGAGCAGCTGCACGTCCTGCTCGTTCTTGACCAGGGCCCCGTACAGCGGCGGAATCGCCTTGCTGCCATCGCGGTCCTTGAGGATCGTGTCGGGAATGTCGTCGGCCATCAGCAGCTTCAGCCAGTCGATCAGCTCGGACGTCGACGGCTTCTTTTTCAGGCCCGGAATGCTGCGGACCTCGAAGAACACCTCGAGCGCCTCGCTGACCAGGGTCTGCTTGATCCCCGGGTAGTGCACCTCGATGATCCGGCTCATCGTGTCGCGGTCGGGGAAACTGATGAAGTGGAAGAAACAGCGGCGCAGGAAGGCATCCGGCAGCTCCTTCTCGTTGTTGCTGGTGATCATCACGATCGGCCGCTGCCGGGCGCGCACCGTCTCACCGGTCTCGTAGACGTGGAACTCCATGCGGTCCAGCTCGAGCAGCAGGTCGTTGGGAAACTCGATGTCCGCCTTGTCGATCTCGTCGATCAGCAGCACGGCCTGCTCCTCCGAGTCGAAGGCTTCCCAGAGCTTGCCGCGGCGTATGTAGTTGCCAATGTCGTGCACCCGGCCGTCGCCGAGCTGCGAATCGCGCAGCCGCGACACCGCGTCGTACTCGTACAGGCCCTGCCGGGCCTTGGTCGTCGACTTGATGTGCCACTGGATCAAGGGCTTGTCCAGCGCCCTGGCCACTTCCTCGGCGAGCATCGTCTTGCCGGTCCCGGGCTCTCCCTTGATCAGCAGGGGGCGCTGCAGCGTGATGGCGGCATTGACGGCGACCCGCAGGTCCTCGGTGGCGACGTAACGGTCGGTTCCGGTAAAACTCATGGACGATTCACTCTGCTGGGAAGGATGGACGGCAAGGGCAAGGCTCCAGTTTACTCAAGCCGCGCGGGCCTCGGCCACCGCGGCGCGCAGACGGTCCGCGAACACGCGGGCCCGCACCGAGTCGCGGCTGCCGTCGTGCTGTACCAGGTAGGTCGCCGCCGCAGAACGCAGAACCGGCTCGGCCAGGCGCACGAGGCGGCCGCTGCGGAGGTCTTCGACCACCTCGAGCTGGTCCGCCAGGGCCACACCGTAACCGCGGCGGGCCGCGTTGATCGCCTGGAAGGCGTCGTGCAGGTAGAGATTGCCGCTGGCGGCGGCCTCCTGCAAGCCGGCCTCGCGCAGCCAGGCGGGCCAGTTCTGCAGGCGGTCATGCAGCAGCGGGTACTTGAGCACGTCCTGGGGCCGCCGGCGTCGCCGCCCGGGACCGGCCAGCTGAGGACTGGCGACCGGGAAGAACTCCTCAGTAAAAAGCTCTTCTACCCGGTGGCGGCGGCCTCCCGGGTGACCGTAGGTGACGGCGAGGTCGAAATCGAGAGACAGATCGGTTTCCGACGGTTCGATGCGCTGCAGGCGGATTTCGGTCTCCGGATAGCGCCTGAAGAATTCGCCAATTACCGGCAGCAGCCAGTTGGTCGCGATCGACGCGGTCGCAGCAATGCGCAGCGGGCCGGCCATGCGTTCCGGGTCGATGTACAGGGCGCCCTCGGTGATGCGCTCGAAGCCCTCGCTGACGGCGCTGAGCAGGCGCTGGCCGGCCGATGTCAGCGTCAGTCGGTTTCGGTCCCGCTTGAACAGTTCGACCTCGAGCAGGGCCTCCAGGTGCCGAACGTGGCGGCTTATGGCACCGTGGGTGACACCGAGTTCCTCGGCGGCGGCACGCATGTGGCAGTGTCGGCCGGTGGCTTCGAAGGCACGCAGCGCATTGAGCGGCAGTCGGCGGCGGTCCAGTAGCACGTTTGGTGATCTCAAATAACCAGCTGCGTCACTTTATATCGATAGCCCGGAGGGGCTGCAAGGCCTAGACTCGTTATTTCCTCTGCCCATGCTGAAGCGGAGTCCGCAATATGACGTTGCAGTTGCAAGATCCAAGCCTCCTGCGCAGCCAGGCCTACATCGACGGGCGCTGGTGCGACGCCGATGACGGCGAGACCTTCGAAGTCACCAACCCGGCTACGGGCGAGGTGCTGGCGACGGTCGCCCGCACCGGCACCGCCGAAACCCGACGGGCGATCGAGGCGGCCGATCGCGCCCTGCCCGACTGGCGCGCGCGCAGCGCCAAGGAGCGGGCCGGCCTGCTGCGGCGCTGGTACCAGCTGATCGTCGACAACCAGGACGACCTCGCCCGCCTGATGACGGCCGAGCAGGGCAAGCCGCTGCACGAGTCGCGCGGCGAAGTCCTCTACGGCGCCGCGTTCATCGAGTGGTTCGCCGAGGAAGCCAAGCGCGTTTACGGCGATGTCATTCCCGGCCCGAGCGGCGACAAGCGCGTTGTCTGCATCAAGCAGCCCGTGGGCGTCGTCGCCTGCATCACGCCGTGGAACTTTCCCAGCGCGATGCTGGCGCGCAAGCTGGGACCGGCGCTCGCCGCCGGCTGCACGGCGGTGTGCAAGCCCGCCAACGCCACACCGCTGTCCGCCTTCGCGCTGGCCGAGCTCGCCGAGCGGGCCGGGATTCCGGCCGGCGTCGTCAATCTCGTCGCCGGCAACACCCAGCAGATCGGCACGGAGATGACCGGCAACCCACTCGTGCGCAAGGTCACCTTCACCGGCTCGACGGAAGTCGGCAAGAAACTGATCGCCGACTGCGCCGCCACGGTGAAGCGCACGTCGATGGAGCTCGGCGGCAACGCGCCGTTCATCGTTTTCGACGACGCCGACCTGGACGCCGCGGTGCTGGGCGCGATCGCGTCCAAGTACCGCAACGCCGGCCAGACCTGCGTTTGCGCCAACCGCATCCTGGTGCAGG
>CAZOUC010000201.1:0-5522 GCA_964582825.1 uncultured Enterobacteriaceae bacterium
GACGGCCAGGCCGAAAATCGGCTCGGGGCTGTCGATGCTGTGTCCGCCGGCCAGCGGAATGCCGGCCTCGGCGCACACGTCACGGGCGCCCTCGACGACTTCGTTGGCGACCGCCGGCGGCAGGGCGCTGACCGGCCAGCCCAGAATCGCGATGGCCAGCAGCGGGCGACCGCCCATCGCGTACACGTCGCTGATCGCGTTCACCGAGGCGATGCGGCCGAAGTCGCGGGCGTCGTCGACGATGGGCATGAAGAAATCCGTGGTGCTGATGACCGCGCTGCCATCACCGAGGTCGAGCACCGCCGCGTCATCGCGCTCGTCGTTGCCGACCAGCAGCCCGGCAAAGGCGATCCGTTCACGCTGGTGATGCAGGATGTCGTCGAGCATCGCCGGCGAGATCTTGCAGCCGCAGCCGGCGCCGTGCGAGTACTGGGTCAGTCGATATTGCCCGGGCGCAGTCAAGACTCGTCCTCCCTGTCCGGCCGGAGGGCATCCGGTTCGCCGATCGTGAAGTAGAACGTCGCGCCTTCGCCCGGCGACGACTCGGCCCACACGCGACCGCCGTGACGCTCGACGACCCGCTTGACCACCGCGAGGCCGACGCCGGTGCCCTCGTACTCCTCGGTGCGATGCAGGCGCTGGAACACCCCGAAAATCTTGTCGAGGTAGGCCATGTCGAAACCGATCCCCCGGTCGGCGACGAAGTAGGCCTCACCGGTCCAACCGGCGTGCACTTCGACCGCGGCACCTTGGCGGGCGTACTTGCAGCAGTTGCTGAACAGGTTCGCCCACAGCTGGCGGATCAGGCGCAGGTCGCCGACGCAGTTCGGCATGTCATCGATGGTGACCCGCAGATCCCGTTCGGCGTAGGCGACCGCGACGTCCTGCCAGGCGCTCTGCGCCAGCGACTGCATCGCGACGTCACTGGTCTCGAGGCTGCTGCGGCTCAGACGCACGAAGCTGACCAGGTCGTCGATCAGTTCGCCGAGCCGGGCGCTGCCGGCGCAGATGCGACGCAGGTAGTCCTGCGCCTCGGGTGACAGGTCCGCGGAGTGGTCCTCCAGCAGGACGCGGCTGAATCCGTCGATGGCCCGCAGGGGACCGCGCAGGTCGTGTGACACCGTGTATGAGAACGCGCCGAGCTCCTCGTTGGCTCGAGCCAGGATCTCCGCCTTGTCATGCTCGGCGTCGGCGCGCGCCTGCTGCGCCTGCAACTGCGCCTCGTAGTCGATTCGTGCGGCCATATCCTCCTGCAGCCGCGTTCGCATGACGTTGATCGAGTCGACGAGCTGACCGAGTTCGTCGTCCTGGTCACGGCCGAGACCGAGCGGCCGGTCCAGCGTATCGACCGACGCGTTGACCGCCTGTTCAGCAAGCGAGCGCAGGTGGCGGAGCAGCATCTGGTGCAACAGCAGCAGGATGACGGCCGACAGCAGGAAGGTCTTGGCGCCCTGAAACACGAGAATCTGCACGAACTGGCCGAGTACGTCGCGGCGCAGGGGCTCCAGACTCGACACGATGCTGAGCTCGCCGAGCTCCAGCGGCTCCTGGCCGGGCGGATCGAACACCAGCGGAAAATCGCGCCGCAGGACCGGCTCGTTGGCATCCACGGCACCGAGGGAGAAGCGCCTGCGCTCCTGCTCTTCGGTGAGCTGAATCGACACCACGCTGACCTCCGGCAGCTTGGCGAGCGCTTCGAGTTGCACCTGCATCTGCTCGTAGTCGTAATTCCAGATGCTCAGGCTGACATTGGGCAGGGCGCTGGTCGCGACCAGCTCGAGATTGCTCTTCAGACGCTGCTGGTCCGCACGGTAGTTCAGCGCGAGGTGAACCACGATGCCGATCGCGGTCATCAGGGAACTGACCAGCACGATGATCGCCAGAATGCGCAGGCCGATGCGGGAGGGGCGCTGGAATCGGATCATCGGGATCCCTCAGTCACGCCCGCTAGAGGGCAACGGACCATCGAGACGCTTGCGGGCCAGCAGCGGATTGCGGTCGCCCAGCCGATGAAACGCGGCTTCGAGGCGCGCCATCAGGCGCTCGCCATCGGGCACGGCCGGCGACACGAGCATGTGGACCGGCAGGCGCAGCACGACCTCGCCCTCGAGCGTCGGCAGCGGGAAGCGCCGCAGGGCCGCGGCAACGGGCAGGCAGTAATCCAGCAGGTAATCGAGGTCGCGGCCCGCGAGCAGGCGCAGGGCCTGTTCGTGCCCGTTCGCGACGCTCGTGGTGATGCCGTTGGCCGGATCGTCGATGAACTCGATCCAGCCGCCGTAGCCGTAACCGCGCAGCACGACGATGTGTCGTCCGCGCAGGTCCTCGCGCTGGCGGATCGCCGGCAGGGGTCTCAGGCGGTAGGCACACAAGTCCACCGTGTCGATCATCGTTGTCGATACGATCGACTCGCGGTCCAGCTCCGGCGGCGCGGGTTGACCGAGCCACAGGTCCACCTCACCGCGGTTGATCGCCTGCACCACGCGCCGCGGCGGATAGGAGCGGAACTCGGGCCGGTAGCCGAGCTCCTCGACCAGCAGAGTCGCCAGGTCGATCAGGTAGCCGCTCGCCAGGCCCGCCTCGTCCGTGTAGTAGTAGGGCGCGAACTCGATATAGGCGACGCGTAGCGTCGGCATGTCGGCAGATGGCCTGTCCCAGGGAACAAGCAGCAGGGTCAGCACCAGGCAGACAGTCCGGATCATGCGCCGGCATGTTACTCGGCGGCGTGTCCGCGCGCCATCGTTGGCGCGGCGGACTGTGATAGCCTTGTGGACGTATTCGGATGCAGTTCATGACGGAAGCGAGTCGCCGGGAGCTTTTCGAGCGCGAGGGTTACCTGATCGTCCGGAACCTGTTGCCTGCAGCGCGCCTGGCCGCGCTCCGCGAGGCCGCAGAAGCCCTGATCGCCGGCCTCGACCTGCCCGCCACGGCAAGCGTGTTCCGCACCGACGACGACGACCGCGGGCGGGACCGCTACTTCCTCGAATCCGCCGAGACGGTGCGCGGCTTCCTCGAAGCCGGGGCCGTCGCCGACGACGGCACCCTGCGCCTGCCGCCGCATCAGGCCCTGAACAAGGTGGGCCACGCACTCCACGACCTGAACCCCGAGTTCGCCCGTTTCTGCCGGAGCCCGGAGCTCGTCGCGCTGCTCGACGAGCTCGGCTTTGCCGGCGCGCTGCTGTGGCAGACGATGCTGATCTGCAAGCCACCGCACATTGGCGGGCCGGTCTGCTGGCACCAGGACGCGAGCTACCTGCACCTCGACCGTGGTCACCTGATCGGTCTGTGGATCGCCATCGACGATGCCGACCGGCAAAACGGCTGCCTGTGGCTGCAGCCTGGCGGGCACCGCACCCCGCTGCGCGAGCGCTACCGGGTGGATCACCGCAGCGGCCGCGGCCACGTCGAGCCTCTCGACGGTACGCCGTGGCCCGATCAGAACGACAGTGTGGCGGCAGAAGTCTCTGCCGGGAGCGTGGTGCTGTTCGACAGCCACATGCCGCACAGCAGCGCTCCGAACCGCTCCGGTCGCGCACGGCTCGCCTTCACGATGCACCTGAGTACGGCCGATGCCCTCTGGTCGGCCGACAATTGGCTGCAGCGCCGCCGCCTGCCGCCGTTTCGTCTCGGCGAGCCCGCGTGACAGCCATTCACGGTCGGGTCTGGCACCTGGCCTGGCCCATGATCCTGTCCAACATCAGCCAGCCGCTGCTCGGCCTCGTGGACACGGCGATTCTCGGCCATCTCGGCACGGCCGACTATCTTGCGGCCGTGGCGGTCGGTGCCGGCATCCTGGCCTTCCTGTACTGGGCATTCGGTTTCCTGCGCATGGGCACGACCGGCCTGGTCGCGCAGGCGGTGGGCCGAGGGGACCCCTGGACCCAGTGGCTGATTCTCGGTCGCGCCGGCGCCCTGGCGATCACGCTCGGTCTGCTGCTGATCCTGGCCTCGGCGCCGCTGACCTCCATCGGGGTCTGGCTGATGGGTCCGGAGCCCGCCGTGGCCGCGCTCGCCGACAGCTACTGCCGGATCCGGCTGCTCGGCGCGCCCGCGGCGCTGATGAGCTACGTGATCGTCGGCTGGTACGTCGGGCGCCAGGACACGCGGATTCCGCTGCTGCTGCTGGTGACGACGAACGGCCTCAACGTTCTGCTGGACCTGTGGTTCATCGTCGGCCTCGGACTGCAGAGCGACGGCGCGGCGCTGGCGACGGTCATCGCCGAGTACAGCGGCCTCGCGCTGGGCCTCCTGCTGCTGCGTCGCGCCGCGCGGCTCGAGGGCCGCGGCCCGGACTGGGCCGCCCTGCGCGACCTGGCCGGTTACGGCGAACTGCTGCGCGTCAATCGCCACCTGTTCGTGCGCACCGTGTGTCTGCTGTTCGCGTTCGCGTTCTTCACGGCCCAGGGCGCGCGCCTCGGAGCCGACCTGGTGGCCGCCAACGCAATCCTGATGAACCTGCTACTGTTGACCGCCTACGGTCTCGACGGCTTCGCGCACGCGGTCGAAGCCCTGGTCGGCGAGGCCGTCGGAGCCGCCAGCCGGGAGTCGTTCTACGCCGCCGTGGCCAGCTGTGCACAATGGTCTCTGCTTACGGCGGGCCTGTTCACCCTGGGCTTCCTGTGCGTTGCGCCGTGGCTGCCCGGCTGGTTCACGGACGTCCCGGCGGTAACGGCCACCGTGCGTGCCCATTACTGCTGGCTGATGCTGATGCCGCTGCTGGCGGTCGCGAGCTACCTCCTCGACGGCGTGTTCATCGGCGCGACGAGAACCGCGCCGATGCAGCACACGATGCTGGTCTGCGTGCTGCTCGTCTACCTGCCGGCCTGGTACCTGAGCCGACCCCTGGGCAATCACGGCCTGTGGCTGGCCTTCGCGCTGTTCAACGCCGCCCGCGGCATCAGTCTCGGCCTGGTGTACTGGCGCTGCTCGGCTACCGGCTGCTGGTTCATTCCCCGGCCGGCGTCCAGCCGAGATCACGCAGAAAACCGTTGATCGCCTCGAGGCTGGGCTCGGTGCCATGCGGCGAGACGATGTCTCCGGCCAGCACGTGCTGCGAGGCGTCACCGACGTCGTCGATTTCCGTCAGGCGCTTGGGCCAGCCGCCCCATTCCGCGAACACGCTTTCGACGGCCTCCGGATCGATGACCTGGTCGCGCGTCGAATACAGCATGAGCGTCGGACTGCGTATCGCCGCCTTGTCGAGATCCTCGACTTCGCGCACCAGGCGGACCAGTTCCAGCAACGAACGCATGGGGTAGCTGTAGGTCCAGTAGCGCGCCTGGGCCTCGTTCGCCGGTTCCCAACTGCGGGTCTCGGGCAGCACGTGACGCAGCAGCAGGGGGCCCAGCAGCGGCCAGTCGAGCATGAACACGCGACGGTCCCGCGGGCGGAAGTTCGGGGACATCATGACCAGGGCGTCGGCGGCGGGCCGGGCGCCGGCGGCCGCCCACCAGGTCGACAGGGTGCCTCCGGTCGAGACCGACAGCAGCACGATGCGCTCGCCGATGCGCGCGCCGACCTCCATC
>CAZOUC010000202.1:0-4475 GCA_964582825.1 uncultured Enterobacteriaceae bacterium
TGCCGGTCTCGATGCGATCCGGCATGACCCGGTAACTGGCGCCGTGCAGGCGCTCGACCCCCTCGATGCTGAGGGTTGCACTGCCGTCGCCCTCGATGCGCGCCCCCATGGCCCGCAGGCACTGCGCGAGGTCGCTGATCTCCGGTTCGCGGGCCGCGTTCTCGATGACCGTCCGGCCTTCGGCCAGCGCCGCGGCCATCAACAGGTTCTCGGTGCCGCCGACGGTGACCTTGTCGAACACGATGTGCGCGCCGCGCAGGCGCCGCTCCACGCGGGCGTCGATGTAGCCGTCTTCGATGCGAATCTGTGCACCCATCGCCTCGAGCCCGCGCAGGTGCAGGTCCACCGGCCGGGAACCGATCGCGCAACCGCCGGGGAAGGACACCCGCGCCTCGCCGTGGCGCGCCAGCAGCGGCCCGAGGACCAGGATCGACGCGCGCATGGTCTTCACCAGCTCGTAGGGTGCGGTTTTCGAGTCGACCGTGCTGGCGTCGGCGACCACGTCCAGGTGCTCGTCGACCTGCACGGTAGCGCCGAGGCGCCCGAGCAGCGCGATCATCGTCGTGATGTCGTGCAGGAGCGGCAGGTTGCCGATCGCGACGGGCTCGTCGCTGAGCAGGGTCGCCGCAAGGATCGGCAGGGCGGAATTCTTGGAGCCGGAGACGGGCAACTCGCCGCGCAGCGGAACACCGCCACGGATCAGCAGTTTGTCCATCAGGCTTCGTCGGGCGTCAGGGCACGGATGTTGACGGCATGCACCTGCCCGCTGCGAATGACGTCGTTGAGCACGGCGTACACGGCCTGCTGGCGCTTGACGGCGTTCAGGCCCGCGAAGCGCGCGCCGACGACCTCGATGTCGTAGTGATAGCCGTCGCCGGCGACCCGTACCGCGCAGTCGTCGAGGCTTGTTTCGAGCAGTTGCTGCAATTCGTCGTTGGTCACGTCAAGGTTCCCGCGTCATTCCCCGGTTTCGGCATCGATACCGCCGGTTTTCCAGTTCTCGATGACCTTGTCCACGTCGCCATTGTACTTGCTGACGGCGGCGGCGAACTGGTTGCGGTACACGCGGCCAAGGTTGATCTCGTCGAGAATCACATTGCGGATCTGCCAGCCGTTCTCGTCGCGGCGCATCAGGTAGCGGATCACGTGGGGCTCGGAGTTGTCCGGCGGTACGATGGTCTGCACCACGTAGGTGCGCCCGGCCTCCAGGTCGGACTCGCTGACCGGACTGACCTCGATCTTCTCACCGCCGAAGGCCAGCAGGCCCTTGCTGTAGGTTTCGACCAGGGACGCGCGAAAGACCTCGCTGAATCGCGCCACCTGGTCTTCGAACTGCTGGCGCTCGGCATCGCTCTTCAGTGACGCGTAGTAGGCCCGGCTGCCCCACTGGCCCATGACACCACGCGAGAAACTGTAGAAGTCGACGATCGGCGTGATGATGGACTCGATCTCGCCGAAGTAGCGCTGCGGGTTGTCGTCGTAGTAGTCGCGTGCCGACTCCACGGTACTGAGCAGCCGGTCCGTCGTGTCCCGGATCAACTCGTCCGGCGCCTTGCTCGCGACGGCGGCCGGCGCGGCGCTGTCGTTGGCTTGCGGCACGGCCGGGACCAGGCCCAGCAACAGGACGGCGGAAAGCAGGATGGCTCGCATAGTGGTACCACGTTGATTTAGGATTCGGCCTGGCGAGTCTACGACGCCGAGGGCCCCCGCTGGCGATACAGACCGCGGACTTGCGGAATAATTCCGGCCGGTGGTTGTCTCTATGATAACGTCCGCCGCTCGATCTTGAGAACCGACGCCCCTTTACAGGCCTGCACCCACTGACCCGGAACACAGGATAATCAATGCTCCTGCCCGCTCTGGCCCTGCTCCTGGGGCTCATTGGCTTGCTTTGGAGTGCCGACCGCTTCATCAGCGGCGCGGCGGCCACGGCGCACAACCTGGGCATGGCACCGATGCTGATCGGCCTGACGATCGTGTCTTTCGGGACGTCGGCCCCGGAGCTGATGGTGTCGGCCAGCGCGGCGGCGCGTGGCGCCGGTGAAATCGCCATCGGCAACGCCATCGGCAGCAACCTGGCCAATATTGGCATGGTGCTCGGTATCACGGCTCTGGTCGCGCCGATCCTGGTCGCCGGTTCCCTGCCGCGCAAAGAGCTGCCGATCGTGGTCCTGGCGACCGTCGGCGCCGGCCTACTGCTCCTCGACTCGACCATGGACCGCGTCGACGGCGTGATCATGCTCGTCGCGCTGCTGGTCGTGATGGTGCTGTTCTTCCGCACCGACAAGGCCGCCGTCGATGCACGCGAGGACCACGGCGAGGACTTCGAGATTCCGGAGATGGCCATGGCGCCGGCGCTGGCGTGGATGATCCTGGGCCTGCTGCTGCTGATCGCCAGCGCCGAGATTCTGGTCTGGGGCGCCGTGCAGCTCGCCCTGGCGATGGGCGTCAGTCCGATCATCATCGGCCTGACCGTGATCGCCGTCGGCACGAGCCTCCCGGAACTGGCCGCGTCGGGCATCAGCGCCTGGAAGGGGTACCACGATATCGCGATCGGTAACATCCTCGGCTCGAACATGTTCAACCTGCTCGGGGTCACGTCGGTAGCGGTGCTGATTCAGCCGCTGCAGCTCGAACCGACGGTGCTGTACCGCGACTACGCGGCGATGACGGTCATCACACTGCTGCTCGCCGCCGTCATCGCGCTGTCGCACCGCCGCCAGCAGCGCCGCGGGCAGCGTGCCTACATCGGCCGGCGCGCCGGCGCCCTGCTGTTATTCTGCTACGCCGGCTACTATTATCTGCTCTTCCCGGAATGGGGCTGAGAATGGATGCACCCGACTTCCGCGTGTCCGGTCGGCGCACCGTGGCGATGGAGCACGACGCGGTCGGCGCCCTGCTCGAGCGGATCGACGACGACTTCCAGCGCGCCTGCGAGCTGATGCTGGCCTGTACCGGCCGGATCGTCGTGACCGGCATGGGCAAGTCCGGTCACGTCGGTCGCAAGATCGCGGCCACCCTGGCGAGCACGGGCAGCCCGGCATTCTTCGTCCACCCGGGAGAAGCGAGCCACGGTGACCTCGGCATGATCACCGCCAGCGACGTGGTGATCGCGATGTCCAACTCAGGCAATACCGCAGAGGTGCTGACCATCGTGCCGCTGATCAAGCGCATGGACGCGCCGCTGATCTCGATGACCGGCAATCCGCAATCCCAGCTCGCGCGTCTGGCCGACGTCAACCTCGATGTCGGCGTCGCCACCGAGGCCTGCCCGCTGGACCTCGCACCGACCTCCTCGACGACGGTGTGCCTGGTGATGGGCGACGCCCTGGCGATAGCCCTGCTCGAAGCGCGCGGGTTCAGCGCCGAGGACTTCGCCTTTTCGCATCCCGGCGGCGCGCTCGGCCGCAAGCTGCTGCTGCGCGTCTCGGACATCATGCACGAGGGCCGGGAAATCCCCATCGTCCGGCCCGACACGCCGATCCGCGACGCCCTGCTCGAGATGACCCGCAAGGGCTTTGGCATGACCACGGTGGTCGACGACGACGGGCGCCTGTGCGGCGTGTTCACCGACGGCGACCTGCGCCGCGCCCTGGACCACGACGCCGACTTCCGGACCGACCGCATCGGCGGACACATGACCGCGCACCCCAAGACGATCACCGCGGGCATTCTCGCCGCCGAGGCCCTGCGTATCATGGAGGACAGCAAGATCAGCGTTCTCGTCGTCGTCGACGGAGGGCAGCGCCCGACCGGGGTCATTCACCTGCACGACCTGCTGCGCGCGGAGATCGCCTGACGTGTCGGGTGAGCTGCACAATCGCGCGGCGCGAATCCGCCTGCTGGCGCTCGACGTCGACGGCGTGCTGACCGACGGGCGCCTGCTGTACGGCAACGGCGGCGAGGAGTTCAAGGCCTTCCATACCCGCGACGGGCTCGGCATCAAGATGCTGCGCAGCCAGGGCGTCGCGGTCGGGGTGATCACCGCGCGGGAATCCGCCGTAGTCGCGCGCCGCAGCGCCGAGCTCGGCATGGATTTCTGCTGCCAGGGCAGCGGCGACAAGGGCGCGGCGCTGCGGCAGCAGGCGGCACAGCGCGAACTGGACCTTGACGCGGTCGCGTACATGGGCGACGACCTGCCCGACCTCGCTGCCATGCGCATTGCCGGCCTGGCCCTGTGCGTCGCCGACGCGGCCACCGAGGTCCGCGCCGCGGCGCACTGGATCAGTGATGCCGCCGGCGGTCACGGCGCGGTGCGCCAGGCCTGCGAGTTCCTGCTCGCCGCCCAGGGTCGCCTGGACGCCGCCCTGGCGCGATTCACCCGCCACGCGGACCCGGCATGAACCCGCTGCGCGTCCTGTTTCCGGCCCTGTTCGCCGTGGTGGCGGCGCAGGCGCTGGCCCTGCCGGAAGACCGGGACCAGCCGATCCGCATCGAGTCGGACCGCGCCGAGCGCGACCAGAACACCGGCGTCA
>CAZOUC010000202.1:4485-5466 GCA_964582825.1 uncultured Enterobacteriaceae bacterium
AGCCTGTACAGTGGCGATGTCCGGATCTTCCAGGGCAGCCTGCGCATCAACGCCGACGAAGTACTCGTCGAGGTCGAGGACGAGCAGGTCACGCGGATCACCGCCAACGGTTCGCCCGCGTCGATGCGCCAGCGCCCCTCCCGCGACGAGGAGATCGTCCAGGCCTCTGCCAGTGTCGTCCTGTACGACGTCACGCAGGAGATCCTGACCCTGGAAGGCGACGCCCGCGTGGTCCAGGACGAGACCTCGATACGCGGCGAGCGCATCGAATACCACCTGCGCGACCGGCGCTTCCAGGCCGAGGGCGCCGAGACGGACGAGCCTGGCCGCCGCGTCCAGATCGTGCTGCCCGCGAAGCGGGTCGACGAGCAGCTCAACCAGGACGACGACAGGCCCGAAGACGCAGCCGACGGGGCTTCCGGCGGCAGCGCGCAACAGGCCGATGCCGCCGATGTCACCCCGGGCACCGGTACCGAGGACGCAGCCGATGGCAACGCTGGAAGCGAAGAACCTCGCGAAAGCCTATAAGGGCCGCCCCGTCGTCCGCGACGTCAGCCTGGCCATGGAAAGCGGCCAGATCGTCGGCCTGCTCGGTCCGAACGGCGCCGGCAAGACGACCTGTTTCTACATGATCGTCGGTATCGTCGCGGCGGACCGCGGGCGCATCCTGATCGACGGCCGGGACATCAGTCACCTGCCGATGCACGGACGCGCGCGCAGCGGGATCGGCTACCTGCCGCAGGAAGCCTCGGTGTTCCGCAAACTGTCGGTCGCCGACAACATCATGGCGATCCTCGAGACCCGCCGCGAGCTCAAGCGCGACGAGCGCCTGGCTCGCCTGGACGAACTGCTGCAGGAGTTCCACCTCAGCCACCTGCGCGACAGCAAGGGCATGGCGCTGTCCGGCGGCGAACGACGCCGCGTCGAGATCGCCCGCGCGCTGGCATCGGATCCCCTGTTCATCCTGCTCGAAGAGCCCTT
>CAZOUC010000203.1:0-5461 GCA_964582825.1 uncultured Enterobacteriaceae bacterium
GACCGGCGAGGCGGAGGTCGTGAGCCGCGGACAGGCCGGCCGGCCCGGCACCGATGATGCCCACCGATGGGCGCGTCGGCTCGGGGACCATCCGGATCGCTTCGGACCAGCGAGAGCGCTCGCCGGCTTCCACGCCGTAGCGTTCCGTGAGCACGCGCTTCAGCGCGCGGATGGCGACGGGCCGATCGATGACGCCGCGCCGGCAACCCGCTTCGCAGGGCGCGGCGCAGACGCGACCGCAGACGGACACGAGTGGATTCGGCGCTCGAGCCACGTCGTAGGCTTCCGCGATACGACCTTCGGCGATCAGGGCGACATAGGCGGCCGCGTCGGTTCAAGCAGACCCGCATCTGGTTCATGGACGGCCTGCAGCGCAAGGTCGGCTGCGCCATCAACCTTATCGCCGAGAAGTGGCAGCTGGAAGGTGTGGGCGACTTCGACGGCGACGGATCCAAGGAGCTGTACTGGCGCAACATCGAAAACGGCCTGGGACGCATCTGGTCGGTCGCATCCGAAGTAGACGGGTGTTCGCGCCAGGACAAGAGCCTGTTCAAGGCGATTGCCATGAACTGGGAGCTCGTCGCGATCGGCGACTTCAACGGTGACGGACGCGACGACGTTGCCTGGCGGGATACCAATTCCGGCAAGGTCCGGGTCTGGCTGGTCGACGGCTTCGACGTCACCGACGCCAGGGTGGTCGGTCAGATAAACGGCGCGGACTGGATCGGGCTCGCCGCCGGCGACACCGGGTCCTGAGTCGACCGGGTCGGCAACGAGGTCGTCACCTCTGAGCGGCAGGCAACGACCCGGCCCACGCACACCGCGGTGTGAGGGCCGGGTCCGGCGCGGCTATCCAGTGAACCGGCTCGCGGGTGACGCAACGGTCATGGCGTGCGATGCTGCCCTTGCCGGAAGCCGGAGACAGGAAGGTGGGCCAGGTGGATTACCGTGAGCGGGCGCTGAAGCTGTTTCCGTGGATCTGCGCCCGCTGCGGTCGCGAATTCGCGGGCAGGAACCTGCGTGAACTGACGGTCCATCACAAGGATCACGACCACGACAACAATCCGCCCGACGGCAGCAACTGGGAGCTGCTCTGCCTCTACTGCCACGACGAGGAACACACGAAGTACGTTAGCACCGCGCCGGATCGTGGTCGCAAACGCGTGGCGCCGGCTACTCACAAGCCCTTTGCCGGCCTCGATGCCTTGTTCGATGACAAGTCCCGGTCCTAGCGACCGGTCCTGAACCAAAGGCCGGACGGTGCGGCGCGCCGTCAGTCGTCCCGCTCGAGGATGGCGAGGGCCGCGGCAACCGTTGCCTGCAGGTCGCTGCCTTCGGCGATTGGAAGAGCGCGCAGGCTGTCCGCCAGCCGGACGGCATCGGTGGCATTGACGTTCAGGTGGCCAAGCTTGCGGTTCGGGCGGGGTGCCTTGCCGTACCAGTGGCAGCGCGCCAGGCCGCCGTCGAGCCAGTGGTCCTCGAAGGGCTCGCCGATCAGGTTCAGCATCGCGGTGACGCCGCGGGTTTGCGGTGGCCCCAGGGACCAGCCGCAGAGCGCGCGCAGGTGCAGCTCGAACTGGTCGACGCTGCTGCCGAGCTGGCTCCAGTGGCCGCTGTTGTGGACGCGCGGCGCGAGTTCGTTGACGAGCAGCTGCCCGTTTTCGTCGAAGCACTCCATCGCCATGATGCCGACGTAGTCGAGGTCACCCATGATGCGGCCGAGCATTGCCTCGGCTTCTTCCTGTCGCGCCGTGTCGGTGCGCGCCGGGGCGATGGTGCAGCGCAGCATGCCGTCGACGTGGTGGTTCTCGACCAGCGGGTAGAAAGCGAGACTGCCATCGCCCGCGCGAGCGCCGACCAGGGAGAGCTCGCGACGGAAGTCGACGCGGCGCTCGGCGATCGCCGGGCCGCCGAGGCCCGTCGGCATCGCCGCTGCGGTTCCCGCCGGGATGCGCCACTGGCCGCGGCCGTCGTAGCCGCCGCTCGCCGCCTTGACGATCAGGTCGCTGGCGCAGCTTGATTGCAGACGCGCCAGGTCTTCGACGCCGTTGACTTCGGTCCACTCGGCGGTGGCGACATCTAGGCGATCGAGCAGCGCTTTCTGGCTGCGCCGATCGGCGAGGCTGCCGATCGCTTCAAACTGGTGGAAGCCGGTGTGGGCGGACCAGGGCTCGAGTTGTCGTGGCGCGAAGTGCTCCTTCTCGGCGACGACGAAGTCGTAATTGCTGCGGTCCCAGTCGGCCGGCAGGGCGAAGCGATGCGATGAAGTGCCATACAGCAGCTCGTTGCTGTCGGCGTCGTAGCGTTCGATCTCGATGCCCAGGCGCGCCGCGGCCTCAGCGAGCATCAGACCGAGCTGGCCGCTGCCGAGGACCAGGATTCGGGTCACGGGGCGGGCGACCGGGGGTCGCTGTCACCGAGCACCGCGTCGCGGCGCGCCGCGCGCCAGGCGACCAGTCGCTGTTGCAAATCCGGGTCGGAGGTCGCGAGAATCTGGGCCGCGAGCAGGGCGGCATTGAAGGCGCCGGCGCCGCCGATCGCGAGTGTGCCGACCGGCACCCCGCGCGGCATCTGCACGATCGACAGCAGGCTGTCGACGCCGTTCAGGGTCGCGCTCTTGACCGGCACGCCGAGTACCGGCAGTGGCGTCAGCGCAGCGACCATGCCCGGCAGGTGCGCTGCGCCGCCGGCGGCGGCGACGATGACCTTGAAGCCGCGCTCGACGGCGGCTTCGGCGAACTCGACCATCCGGTTCGGCGTGCGGTGCGCCGACACGACCTCGACGTGGTAGTCGACGCCGAGTTCATCGAGCAGTGCTGCGGCCGGTTCGAGGGTGCTCCAGTCGCTGCGCGAGCCCATGATGATCGCGATCGGGGGCGAGGCGGTCATGGCGTCTCCTCAGGCGATGCGTTTGAGGATGGCGTCGTAGATCGGAATGCCGAACACGACGTTCAGGGGAAATGTTACCCCGAGGGACGCGAACATGGTGCGGCCCACCTCGGCCTGCGGGATCGCGGCGCGGATCGCCGCCGGCGCGGCGATGTAGGAAGCGCTGGCCGTCAGCACACCGAGCAGCAGCGTCGAGCCGTGCGGCAGGTCCAGGGCGAGCCCGGTGAGCAGGCCGAACCAGACCAGGACCGGCGGCGCCAGCGCGGCGAACACCACGACGCGCAGCTGATCGGGTTTCCACTCACGCAGGTAGCCGGCAGTACACAGGCCCATCTCGAGCAGGAACAGCGCCAGGAAGCCCTTGAACAGGTCGAGGAACAGGCCGGAGATCGGCTGCAGTCCTTCCGAGCCGTACAGCATGCCGATCACCACGCCGCCGAGCAGCAGCACCACGCCGCGGCTGGTGAACGACTCGCGCAGCAGGCCCGCCATCGAGCCCTTCGAGCCCGACAGGCGCCGGTACAGGATCACGCCGGTGATGATCGCCGGCATCTCCAGGAGTACCAGGTACAGGGTGGTCTGTGGTGCCATCGGCAGACCGAGCTCGTCGGCGTAGGCAATGGCCACGGCGAAGGTGCCCGCGCTCACCGAGCCGTAGTGCGCGGCGAAGCTGGCGGAGTCGGCGAGATTGAGGCGTACGAAGCGGCGCAGGATCGGATACACGCACAGTGGAATCAACACGCCGAGAGCGGTCACTGCCAGCAGTTCGGGCACCAGTGACCAGGACAGGTTGCCGTGCAGCGCGATGCCGCCCTTCAGGCCAATGGCCAGCATCAGCAGAATAGACAGGGTGTCGTAGGCGCCTTTCGGAATCTGCAGATCCGAGCGTGCGAGACCTGCCAGGATCCCAAGGGCAAACAGGGCGGTGACGATATCGGGCATGCGTCGCGTCGGTTCCTGCTCGGGGCGCCGCACAAGAATGCGGGCGAGTAAAAATATTCAGGATACCACCGCTGAAAGGGCGGGAGAATCGTGCCTGTCGGGGAGAGAGCCCGCCGGGCGGCCCTGCGCCCGGCGGGATCGGTAAGCGCTTACTGGCGGATGCCCTCGACCGTCAGCATCAGTTCGACCTCGGCCGTTGACGGGCCGAGCGACCTGGTCAGGTCCAGGCCCCAGTCGGCGGGACGCATCACGGCGCGGCCTTCGAAGCCCTGACGGTAACCACCCCAGGGGTCCTCGCCACCGCCGATGTGCTCGACCTCGATGGTCAGCGGCCTCGTCGTGCCGAAGAAGGTCAGGTTGCCGGTCATCAGGCCGCGTCCCTCGCCGGTCGCTTCGAAGCCGGTGCTCTCGAACGTGGCGGTGCCGAACCGGGACACGTTGAGAAAGTCGGATGAGCGGACGTGCTTGTCGCGCTCGGCGTGGCTCGAGTCGAGGCTGGTCATGTCGACCTGGACGTTGATCGTGCTGTCCTCGGGCCGCTCCGGGTCGAAGGTGAACTCGCCGTCGAAATCGTTGAAGCGACCGTACAGCCAGCTGTAGCCGAGGTGCTTGACGCGGAACTGGACGAAGGCGTGTGCGCCCTCGGTGTCGATCTTGTAGGTGTCGGCGTTCACGGCGCCGGTGGCGGCCAGGGCCAGGGCAAGAAAACAATTACGGACAAACGTCATCGGGACCCCCCATCTGCTCGGTAAACGACTTCCGATATACGCGCCGGCGGCGCGTTCATATCACTGCCGGGACGTGAGCATGCGACGCAGGGTCGTGTCCCGGTCGACGAAGTGGTGCTTCAGTGCCGCCAGGGCATGAACCGAGGCGATGCCGATGAGCGAGTAGGCCAGGATCTCGTGCACCTGACCGGCCGTGTCCTCGAGCCGGTCGATTCCGGTGACCAGCGCCGGTATCTCGAACAGGCCGAAGACCTCGAGGCCGTCGCCCTTGGCGGTGCTGATCAGGTAGCCGCTCGGAAACATGGCCAGCACCAGCACGTACATCAGAATCTGGGCCCCCCGGGACAGTCGCACCGTCCACGGGCCGTGCGTCGGCAGCGGTTCGGGCCGCGGCTGTCGCCAGCGCCACAGCAGCCGCAGCAGGATCACCGCGGTCAGCAGCACGCCGAAACTCTTGTGCAGGGCCGGCGCGCGCTGGTACCAGGGGTCGTAGTAGGTCATGCCGTCCATCCACAGACCCACCGCGAACAGGCCGATCACGGCCAGCGCACTGAGCCAGTGCAGCAGCCGCGTCACGATCCCGTAGCCCTGTGCCGAGTCCCGCCATGCCATGTCCGCTTGCTCCTGGTTCAGCCCCGCGCCTGTACCTGTTCCAGTTCCTCGAGCGCCTCGAGCCAGTCGGTCTCGAGCGTATCGAGGCGCTTGCGCAGTTCCCCCCGGGTACGCTGCAGTGACTCCAGGGTGCCATCCTGCCGGCCGCCATCATACATCTGCGGATCGGCGAGGCGCGCTTCGATGTCGGCCAGTTCCGACTGCAGCGCGTGCACATCCCCTTCGAGGCGCTCGGCCCGCCGGCGCAGGGGCTGCAGGCGAGCGCGCTGCGCTGCGGCCTTCTGGCGTTG
>CAZOUC010000204.1:0-1023 GCA_964582825.1 uncultured Enterobacteriaceae bacterium
GTCCAGATGCAGGTCCTGCACTACGAACAGGCCGATCGAGCGGGTCGTGACCGGCGGCACGAAGGCTTCCTCACCGAGTGCGGAGAAATCGCGATCCATCACCTGCAGGCCGACGGCGCCGTGCAGGGCGTCGCTGCTGCGGTGCACGACCTCGAGGCGTCCCTCGAGCGATTCGTTGTCGAAGCGGGTGCCGATCTCGCTGCCTTCCAGTTCCACGTGCTCGTATTCGACGTAAGCGAGCTTGCCGCGCACGGCTTCTATGCCCGGGAGCGGCTGGACCAGTTCGGCCTGCAGGTCGTAGCGGTCCTGCACGAGGTCGATACGCACGAATTCCTCTTCTTCGCCGTGCTCGTATTCATGCTCGTGGTCCCCGTCCATGTGTTCTTCGTCGTGGTCTTCGTGTTCGTCGCCGTGCTCGTGGCCGTGGTGCACGTGCGCGCCGGGAGGAATGCCGTAGTTGTTCTCGAGCCGGTTGTACGCGATACCGACATGGCCGCGCTCGCCGACCCAGGACAGGCCGAGGGTGTACGATTCCGCTTCCGCAGCGCTGTTTTCGATCACGTCGGGCATGCCTTCGCCGTCGATGTCGGCGAAGCCGTCGATCTCGATGTCGTCGTTATCGCGGCTGAAGCCGTCGACGTAGGCGGCGATCGGTCCGGCGCCGGCGCTCAGGCGGCCAGCAATGATGTCGGTGGCGGCGTTGCTGCCGTGGCGATACTCGACCGCGCCGTCGACCCCGTCCGGGACCGAGGCCGGAATCCGGCCGTCGATGACGTTGACGACGCCGCCGATCGCGCCGCTGCCGTACAGCAGGGTCGACGGTCCGCGCAGTACTTCGATGCGCTGGGCGAGCACCGGCTCGACCGCATTGGCGTGGTCGTTGCTGGTGTTGGCCGCGTCCGCACTGGGCATGCCGTTCTGCAGCACCATGACGCGGGGAGCTGCCTGGCCGCGGATGATCGGTTGGCCGACTCCGGGGCCGAAGGAGGCGTAACTGACTCCCGGCATCTGCTCGAGCGTGGC
>CAZOUC010000204.1:1033-5458 GCA_964582825.1 uncultured Enterobacteriaceae bacterium
CCCCGGCGGAGCGAGTCCAGCGGGATCAGCCGTCGAGCAGCTCGAGCCCGCCCGGACCGCCTTCGCCGAGCGTCGCCGCGAGCTGGCGCTTGAGCTCCTCGCCGCTGAGTACGCTGACCGGGTGGGCGGTTTCTGCCTCCGGGCGGTGGATCGGTGCGGTAACCATGGTTTCTTCAATGTGGCCTTCGTCTGCGATGGCGGACGCTGCGCCGGCACCGAGGGCGGACACGACGGCAGCGGCGAGCAGGCTGCGACTGGGCAAGCTGCGATTTTTCATGATGCGACTCCATGAGCGGGCGCGCATCGAAGGCGCGCGCCGACACGTTGATTCAGGGACGAACGAGAGTGAAGCTCAGGAGTGACGCGGGGGCGCGCGAGGCTGTTGCGGCCCGGTGACCGCAGCGGCGCGGCTCTGCTCGAGCCGGAAGACCGGCAGCAGGCCTGGCACCGCGCGGGCGAGCACGGTGCTCGACTCGGGCAATGGGGCCGCGGTGCCCTTGCAGAACACACACGCCGCCTGCTCGCCTTCGTCGCTGCCGTGGTGATGGGGCGCCGCCTCGAGGACCAGCAGGCCCAGCAGCAGCACCGCACACAAGTAACTGAGGTACTTGTTTTGCATAACATCCCAGTATAGCGCCGGGTCGTCAGACAAGTCAGCCGTCCGGCGGTTCCACAACCCTGTACATATTCCGGCTTGCGGCGTTCAGCTGCGGTTCAGCAGCCCGTCCTATCGTGGAACTGCATCCATGACAGGAGGAGCGATGCGATGAAGACGACGCTGTACCTGGCCGCTGCGATTCTGCTGAGTGTGAGCCTGGCCGCGAATGCCGGGCCGGGCTACGGACCCAAGTCCCGTCACGGCGACTACGCCTGGGGTCGGGTCGTGGACGTCCGCCCGGTCTTCGAGACCCGCTACGTCACCGTGCAGGAACGTTCCTGCCGGCCCGGACATCACGGCGGCAGATACCATGTGAGCCACACGCCGGTCGTGCTCGGGGCCGTCATCGGCGCGGCACTGGGTCACTCGATCGGGGACAGCCACGGCGATCCGACCGCCGCAGCCGTCGCCGGCGGTCTGCTCGGTGCGTCGGTCGGCCGGGACGCGGCCCGCGACGGTCGCTACCGGCCCGAGCGGCACTGCCGCGTGTCGGAGCGGACCGAACCGCGCGACGAGCTCGTCGGCTACGAGGTCAGCTACCGGTATCGCGGCCGCCTGTACCGGTCGTTCATGGATCGTGACCCGGGCGACTGGGTTAAACTCCAGGTCCATGTTCGTCCCCGATGAGCCCCGTCTCCGTCCGTACGCAGCGCTCCGCGCAGGCGTCATCGTTGTGCTGCTGGCGTCCGGGTTCGCCCCGGGCGCCCACGCCCAGCCCGGGGCGCAGCAGGCGATCGAGCGCGCCGAGGGCTGTTCGCCGCAGGAGCAGGGCTGCGTGCGAATCCTGCGGCGCCGCGCCGGCGACGACCCGGATACCGTTCACATCAAGGCCGAGATACGGGGCAAGCGCATCATCTGGTACCAGTACGACATCCGCACTGGCCGGGTGCGCCGGCTGAACTGATGCGTTTCCTGATCGTCGAGGACCACGTCGGCATGGTCGACCAGCTGCGGCGGGCCTTCCAGGCGCGCCAGTACGAGGCGCGTTTCGTCGACAACGGCGAGGATGCCCTGTTCGAGGCCTCGGAACACGAATACACCCTGGCCGTCGTCGACCTGGGCCTGCCGGGCCTGTCCGGCATGGACCTGATCCGCCGGCTGCGCCGGCAGGGCAATCGACTGCCGATCATCGTGCTGACGGCACGCACGGACGTCGAGTCGGTGGTCGCGGCGATGGAGGCGGGTGCCGACGACTATCTGAAGAAGCCGATCTACGCCGAGGAACTGTTCGCGCACATCGACGCCGTCCTGCGCCGCGTCCTGCAGGATCCCGACCTGGCGCAACCCGTTCTGCGGCTCGGGCCGCTCAGCCTCGACCTGCGCGCGCGCCAGCTGCGTCGCGACGGTGACCCGGTCGAGCTCACGCGTGCCGAGTACGAGATTCTCGAGTACCTGTGGCGCCACCGCGGCCGGGTGCGTTCGAAGAAGCAGATCGCCGACAGCTACCAGCGCGACCCGGACGCCGAGGCCAGCGCCAACAGCGTCGAGGGCCTGATCGGTCGCATCAAGCGCAAGATCGATCCGCAGCGCGATCTGCTGCCGATCGAGACGGTGCGCGGCATGGGCTACCGCTTCCGTGATGACTGAGCGTCCGGCCGGGCCGGCGTCGCTCAACGCCCGTCTGCTGCTCGCCAGTTTCCTGATCCTGCCGGCGTTCCTCGGGGCCAGTGGCGTACTTCTCGATCGCGGCTTCCATGCCGGCCAGCTGCGCGCGCAGGAGCAGCGCATGGCGCTGCAGCAGCTGCTGCTGGCCCGGTCGGCCGACTGGGACGGACTGCGCTGGCAGATCGACGAACTGGACGACGTGCGCTTCGGCATGGCCGATTCGGGACTTTACGCGCTGATCCTGGATCGCGCCGGTCGGGTTACCTGGCAGAGCCCGTCGGCGCTGGAGGCGGGCATCGACGTCGCCGTCAGCGAGGACCTGCTGCCCGGAACCCGTCTGCCCGGTCTCGGCGATACGCGCTTTCTGCCGGCCTGTTTCGGCGGCAGGTTCTTCTGCCATTTCAAGGGCCTTGCCTGGGGCAGCGCCGGCCCGGAGTTTGTTTCCCTGATTATCGAGACGCAGGCGGACGTGCGCGCCGAACGTGATCGGCTGCAGCGCCAGCTGCTGCAGCTGCTGGTGGCGACGGGCGTGCTGCTGGTGCTCGCGCAGCTCGCGATCGTGCGCCTCGGCCTGCGACCGCTGGCGCGCATCACCCGGGACATCGAGCGGCTCGAACGAGGCGAGGCGGACCGTCTCGATGCGCCCGCGCCGGCTGAACTGGCGCCCCTGACCGGTGCCGTCAACCAGCTGCTGCGCAGCGAGCGGCAGCGACGCGAGCGGGTACGCTCGACGATGGATCGCCTCGCGCACGTTCTCAAGTCGCCGTTGATGCTGCTGCGCAACAGCCGTGCGGACGATCCGGCTTTCCCGGAGCTCGTCGACGCCCAGGTCGGGCGCATGCTGGAGGTCATCGACGCCGAGCTGACGCGCGCCCGCCTGGACGGCCGCGCGACGGTCCTGCTGGACCGTTCGATCGACGTCGCACCGGTGCTGCGCCGGATCGTCGACGCCTACCGGCGCCTGCCCCGGCCGCGGGCCGAGGGCGAACTCGAGGTCGATTGCGCCGGTATTGATGATGCGGCCCGTTTCGTCGGCGATCCACGCGACCTGCAGGACCTGTTCGGCAGCCTGCTCGAGAACGCCCTGAAGTTCGCCCGCCGGCGCGTGGCCGTCAGCGCGACGGTGCAGGAGGGAGTGCTGCTGCTGGCCGTCGAGGACGACGGCGATGGCCTGCCCGCCGGTCAGGAGCGGCGCATTCTCGAGCGGGGCGCCCGCGCGGACAGTGCAGCGAGCGGGCACGGGGTGGGCCTGAGTATCGTCGTGGAGATCGTCAGCGCCTACGGCGGCGCGATCGATGCCGGTCGCTCGACGCTCGGCGGGGCTCGGTTCGAGGTTCGCCTGCCCCTCGCCGAGGACCACCGCTAGCGTTCGGCGCCCATCGCCTGGGCCGCCGCCTGCCGCCGGGCGCCGGCTTCCTCGGCTTCGGTCGCCAGCGGCCAGCCCTGCAGCTGCCGCCTGATCAGCGCCTCCAGGGCGTCGATGTGCGGTACTTCGGCGTTCAGGCAGGGGATGTAGTCGAATGCGGCGCCGCCCGCCTCGAGAAACAGCTCGCGGTTTTCCTCGGCAATTTCCTCGAGCGTCTCCAGGCAGTCGACGGCGAACCCGGGGCAGAACACCTGCACGGCGTCGATTCCGTCCCGGGGCAGGGCCTGCAGCGTCTCGTCGGTGTAGGGCTGCAGCCACTCCTCGCGTCCGAAGCGGGACTGGAACGTGGTCAGGTACTCAGCGGGGCCGAGGCCGAGCGCGTCGGCGATCAGCCTCGACGTCTTGTGGCATTCGCAGTGGTACGGGTCGCCGTTGAGCAGGTAGCGGCGCGGAATGCCGTGGTAGGACAGCACCAGTCTGCCGCGCCGGCCGTGCTGCTCCCAGAATGACCGGATCTGTGTCGCGCAGGCGGCGATGTAGCCGGGGTCGTCGTGATAGTGGGACACGAAACGCAGGTCGGGCAGCCAGCGACGGCGCTGCAGGTCGGCCGACAGCGCATCGAAGGTGGAGCCGGTGGTGGTGCCGGAATACTGCGGGTACAGGGGCAGCACCAGCAGGCGGCGGACGCCGCGCTCGAGCATGCCGTCGAGAACGTCGCCGATGGCCGGCTGCCCGTAGCGCATCGCGAAATCGACATCCACGGCCCCGGCGAAGCGGTCGGCGAGCGCGTCACGCT